>JBCCOR010000041.1:0-14002 GCA_039025295.1 Acidobacteriota bacterium | reverse complement strand
GCGCGCATGCCGGCCAGGCGCGCGCCGACGGTGCGGTCGCGATTGCGCACGGCGAGCGCGATGTGCACCGACGCGTCGCCGTCCGCGCCGCGCTGTGCTGCATCTCGCTGTGCCGCATCTCGCTGTGCCGCATCTCGCTGTGCCGCGTCGCGGTAGTGCGCCATCAGCTGATCGTCGGCGGCGATCGTGCCGTCGCGGCGCGGGGGATCGTTGCGCGCCGCGACGGCGCGCCGCGGCTGTGTGCCGGTGGGGTCGGGATCGGCGAGCAGGCGGGCGAGATCGATGCGCGTGCCGCGGCCGACGCGCGCCGCGTACGGATCGTCGTCGCCGATCGCAGCGTCGTCGCGCACCCGCAGTCGATCGACCGCGCCGATCGCGTCGTCGAGCCGCGCGAGACCGAGATCGGCGAGGATGTGGCGCACCTGCTCGGCGAGAAAGAGCATGTAGGCGATCAAGTGCCCGGGCGTGCCGGGAAAGCGCGCGCGCAGATCGTCGCGCTGGGTGGCGATGCCGACCGGGCAGGTGTTGAGATGGCATTTGCGCGCCATGACGCAGCCGAGTGCGACCAGTGCGCTGGTGCCGAAGCCGAATTCGTCGGCGCCGAGCAGCGCCGCCAGCACGACGTCGCGCCCGGTTTGCAGGCCGCCGTCGATGCGCAGCCGCACGCGGCCGCGCAGGCCGAGGCGCACGAGCGTCTGCTGGGCCTCGACCAGGCCGAGCTCCCACGGCAGGCCGGCGTGCTTGATCGAACCCAGCGGCGAGGCGCCGGTGCCACCGTCGTTGCCCGAGATGTGGACGGTGTCGGCGTGGGCCTTGGCAACGCCGGCGGCGATTGTGCCGACGCCGTGCAGCGCGACCAGCTTGACCGCGACGCGCGCGCCGGGGTTGATGCGCTTGAGGTCGTAGATCAGCTGGGCGAGATCTTCGATCGAGTAAATGTCGTGATGCGGTGGCGGCGAGATCAGGCCGACGCCCGGCACCGAGCGCCGCAGCCGGGCGATCTCGGCGGTGACCTTGTGGCCGGGAATCTGGCCGCCTTCGCCGGGCTTCGAGCCCTGTGCCATCTTGATCTCGAGCTCCTGCGCCGCCATCAGGTAGTGCGGCGTGACGCCGAAGCGGCCCGAGGCGACCTGCTTGACGACCGAGTTGCCCCAGTCGCCGGTCTTGGGCGTCCAGCGCTTGTCGGCATGCGCGACCGGCGGCGCGTCGTAGGGCCGGAAGCGGCGCTCGTCCTCGCCACCTTCGCCCGAGCTGCTGCGCCCGCCGATGCGGTTCATGCCCACCGCCAGCGCCTCGTGCGTCTCGGGGGAGAGCGCGCCGAAGCTCATCGGGCTGGTCAGAAAGCGCGGCACGATCGCCTCGGCCGGCTCGACCGCGTCGAGCGGCAGCGGCTGCGCCGCGCGCCGCCAGGTGAGCAGATCGCGCAGATGGATCACCGGCCCTTCGTCGGCTGCTGCGGCGTAGCGCGCGAAGGCTTCGCGGTCGCCGCTGCGCACGGCTTTGTGCAGCGCCTTGAAGACCTGCGGGCGATGGGCGTGGGCCTCGCCCTTGCGGCGGTAGCGGTACTGGCCGCGGTCGGGGAGCGCCGGCGCGCCGTCGAGATCAGCGCTTGCATCGTCGGTCGCGGCATGGTCAAACGCGGCGAGGGCGTGGAAGGCGCGCAGATCGGCTTCGACGCGGTCGAGGGTGACGCCGCCGATGCGGCTGGGCGTGCCGGGGAAATAGTCGCCGACCAGCGCGTCGTCGAGGCCGATCGCCTCGAAGAGCTGCGCGCCGTGGTAGCTGGTGAGCGGGCAGACGCCGAGCTTGGCCATGATCTTGCGCAGGCCTTCCTCGAGCGCCCGGCGGACGTTGCCGCAGGCTGCGGCGACGCGCGCCGCCGGGTCGCTGTCGCGCGCGTCGGCGTCGTCGTTCTGGACCGGCTGGCGCAGCGCGTCGGCGGCGGCGCTGCGGTAGGCGAGATGCGGATGCACGGCGGTGGCGCCGTAGCCGATCAGGCAGGCGAGATGATGGTCCTCGCGCACGTCGCCGGCGTCGCAGATCAGCGAGCAGCGGGTGCGCAGGCGCTGCGCGACGAGATGATGATGCACCGCCGAGACCGCGAGCAGCATCGGCACCGGCGCGTGCGCGGCGTCGGCGTCGCGGTCGGAGAGCACGACGATGCGCGCGCCGTCGGCGACGACGCGCGCCGCGTCGCGGCACAGGCGCGCGATCGCCTCGGCGAGCGATTCGCTTTCGAGCGCGACGCGCGCGTCGAGACGCGCGGCCGGATAGCCCTCGTCCTCGAGCGCGAAGAGCACGTCGTAGGCGATCGGATCGAGCACCGGCGTCGGCGTGACGATCGCGTGGCCGAGGGTTGCATCGGGATCGTGGACGTCGGCCCAGGCGCCGATCAGGGTCGAGATCGACTGCACGCGGCGCTCGCGCAGCGGGTCGATCGGCGGGTTGGTGACCTGGGCGAAGCGCTGCTTGAAGCTGCGGTAGAGCAGCTGCGGCTGGTGGGAGAACGCGGCGATCGGCGTGTCGTCGCCCATCGAGCCGACCGGCGGCTTGCCGCGCTGCGCCATCGGACGCACCAGCCATTCGAGATCTTCCGTGCCGTAGCCGTGCGCCAGCTGCTGGCGCCGCAGCGCGTCGGCGGCGTCGACCTCGCCGACCGGCGCGTGGGGCGCCCAGCGTGCGCGCGGCGTCGTCTGATGCGGCCGCTTGACCTGCACCAGCTGGGAGAGATGATGCAGCCGATCGCGTCGCCATTCGGCATACGGGCGGGCCGCGGCCAGTCGCTGCTTGATCGCGTCGTTGTGCAGCAGGCCGCCGCGCTCGAGATCGACCGCGAGCATCATGCCGGGGCCGAGGCGCCCTTTCTCGATCACCGATGACGGCGGCAGGTCGATCAGGCCGGTTTCCGAGCCGACGATCAGGACGTCATCGGCGATCCAGTAGCGCTGCGGACGCAGGCCGTTGCGGTCGAGGGTCGCGCCGGCGATGCGGCCGTCGCTGAACACCAGCGCGGCCGGCCCGTCCCAGGGCTCGCTCAGGGTGGCGTGCAGGTCGTAGAACGCGGCCAGCGCGTCGGAGACGTCGGCGTCGCCCTCGTAGGCTTCGGGCACCAGCATCGCCATCGCGCGCAGCGGGTCGTAGCCGGCGCGCACGTAGAACTCGAGCGCGTTGTCGAGCATCGCCGAGTCGCTGCCGCCGGCTTCGATCAGCGGACGCAGATCGCGCAGATCGTCCCCCCACGGGCCGGACGAGAGCGCCGCTTCGCGCGCCCGCATCCAGTTGCGGTTGCCGTCGAGGGTGTTGATTTCGCCGTTGTGGGCGAGCAGGCGGAAGGGCTGCGCCAAATGCCAGGTCGGCGTGGTGTTGGTGCTGTAGCGCTGATGGAAGAGCGCCATCGCGGTCTCGTAGGCCGGATCGCGCAGATCGGGGTAGAAGGCGGCGAGATCGCTGGCCAGCATGAAGCCTTTGTAGACCACCGTGCGCGCCGACAGCGACGGCAAATAGGCGCGGTCGCCGAGGTGTTCGGCGATGCGCCGGCGCACCAGATAGAGCCGGCGCTCGAGCGCGTCGTCGCGCAGGTCGCGGCTGCCGATCAGCACCTGCTCGATGCGCGGCAGCGTGGCGCGCGCGGCGGCGCCGAGGACCGCCGGCGCGCACGGCACCGGCCGCCACAGGAGCGGCTCGAGGCCGCCTGCGCGCAGCGTGGTGTCGACCGCGCGGCGGGCCGCATCGCGCGCGTCGTCGCCGGCGCGATCGACGGGCAGAAAGAGCACGCCGACCGCCAGCGGCGCGTCGGCGGGATACGCGACGCCGGCTGCGCCGAGCGCCCGGCGCAGCACGAGCTGCGGCAGCTGGGTCAGGATGCCGGCGCCGTCGCCGGTGCGGCCGTCGGCGTTGATCGCGCCGCGGTGGTCGAGATGGGCGATCGCCTCGAGCGCGTAGCGCAGGATGCGATGGCTGCGGCGCGCGCCGAGATCGGCGATCAGGCCGATGCCGCAGCTGTCGCGCTCGTCGATGCCGTCGTCGAGTCGGGGCTGGGAAGCGGTCGCCATCATCGCGGGTCTCCTATCGCGCAGCCCGCATGGTCGTCCTCGTGCCCGCGCGCGGGCAAAAAAGAAGGGGGGAGGCGCCGCCCCCAAGCGACGCCGGCCCCCCGGAGGATGACACGCGAGCGAGGTTGAGTCGTGTTGGCGCGTTCGTCGGCGGTCACGCAGCCGAGCCGGCAGCTCGGGCGGTCGCGGGTGCGGTGGGCAGGAAGAACAGCATGACGAAGCGCTCTCGATCAGCAAGCGCTGCCGCCGAAGCGGCGCGCGGGGGTTCGGTGCGTAGGCAGCGGGGCCGCTGGCGACGATGTTCGTGAAATGTCCAGTTTTGATGAAACTGGTGTGAACAGCGAAAATTCGCCAGTAGCCGAATGAGTTCAAATCGTAGCGTTCGGCCGCGACGCTGTCAAGTGCCCGTGTGCCGCGACGTGTCATGCCGTCTTGTCGGGTTGCGGCGTCAATAGTGGGCAATATGCGCGTTCAATCCGTGTCCAGAAGGCGGAATGGCGGTATTTCTTGCGCAGTGTGCACAAAAAACCGCGCATTGCGCGCCGCATCGCGGCAGGCTATGCGCGGTGAGTGGCCAGGCGGTGCGACCGTGTCGCACCGCGGCGGACGGGGATCGTCAGTCCATGCTCTGTTCGAGCAGCAGGCGGATCGCCATCTGAATGAGGGTGTCGTGGTTGGCGGCGCGCTCGATGAACTGCACGCCGAGCGCGGCGTCGAGCCGCCAGACGACCCGGCCGTGCAGCCAGAGGACCCCGTTGGAGAGTTCGAGGCCGAACACCACCGCGGCACCCGGGCGCCAGGCGTCGGGCGCGCCGCGCAGGCAGACGCCGCCGAGCGAGAGGTTCTCGATCGTGATCGTCCGCACCGGGCCGTCCTTGAGATGCATCGGCACCTGGCTGTGGGTGCGGATGCGGACCTCGCGTCGTCGGCTGAGCTCGAGCGACGCGGCGACGTTGGCGCTATGGCGCTGGGCGGCGATCGAGCGCAGACGCGCGCGCAGATGGGGCACCTGCTCGAGCAGCGGCAGCAGATCGTCGCGGTGGATGCAGCGCAGCCGGCAGGCGGTGGTGGCGCGCACCGACGCCTCGCGCGGCGTGTCGTCGAACAGGCCGATCTCGCCGAAGTGGTCGCCCGGCACCAGGCGCGCCAGCAGCTGCAGCGGCTGGCCGATCGCGTCGCGGAAGACGGTCAACTGACCGCTGCCGACCACGTACAGCGTGTCCGGCAGCTCGTCCTCGTGGTAGACGTAGCGATGCGGCTCGATGTGGACGGTGTCGATCGCCGGGATCAACCGCTGCAGGAGCGCGTCGTTGAGGTTGTGGAAGAGCACGGTGCGCGCCAGGTCGGCGCGCAGTGACGCGGCGTCGTCGCCGCTGTCGCGGATCACGCTGGCGTCGGCGGGTGCGCGCGGATCAGGATCGGGATGCGAGCCGTCCATGGATGGTCGGAGCCTCGTTGAAACCACGGGGAAAGCGCGGCCGAATCATCGATCGGTGCGCGCTGCGAAGACGCGGGACGAAGGCGGACATTGTAGCGTGTTGCGTCGGAAGAACGGTGTAGCATGGCGCGTCATTTCGCGCGACGTCGCTTCACGCCCTGCGTCGCGAACCGATTCCGTTCGCCCGAACCGTCATCCCGCGGCGCGCGATCGTCGACGCCGCCCTTCTCGAGTTGATGGAGTCTCGCTTCATGACGACCCCGACCGCATTCGGACGGTGGTCCACGGCCGACGCCGTGGATCTCTACGGCATTGACCGCTGGGGACGCGATTTCGTCTCCGTCAACGACCGCGGCAATTTGACCGTCGGCGGCGGCCTGGACGACGACGCGGCTGGCGCGGTCGATCTCAAAGCGCTGGTCGATGAGGTGATCGAGCGTGGCATCGATCCGCCGCTCCTGATCCGCTTCTCCGACGTCCTGCGCCGCCGGATCGACGAGATCCAAGGCGCCTTTGCCCGGGCGATCGAGCGCTTCGAATACCGCGGCAGCTACCGCGGCGTGTACCCGATCAAGGTCAATCAGGATCGCCATCTGGTCGAGGCGCTGCTCAGCCACGGCCGGCGCTATCACCACGGTCTCGAGGCCGGCTCCAAGCCCGAGCTGATGGCGGTGATGGCGATGCTCGACGATCCCGACGCGCTGGTGATCTGCAACGGCTACAAGGACGAGGAATATGTGGAGACCGCGCTCTACGCTTCGCGCCTCGGCCTGCGCGTGATCCTGGTGGCGGAGAAGCCGACCGAGCTGCGGCTGATCGCCGAGGTCGCGAAGCGGGTCGGCATCCGGCCGCTGATCGGCATGCGCGCCCGGCTCTCGACCAAGGGCGCCGGCCACTGGCAGGCCTCGGCGGGCGATCGGTCGAAGTTCGGCCTGGGCGCGCGCGATCTGGTCGAGGCGGTCGACTTCCTGCGCGCCTCCGATCTGCTCGACGCCTTCGTGCTGCTGCACTTCCACGTCGGCAGCCAGGTGTCGTCGATCCGCAACGTCAAGAACGCGCTGCGCGAAGCCGGCTGGCTCTACGTCAACCTGGTCAAGATGGGTGTCCCACTGCGCCATCTCGACGTCGGCGGCGGACTCGGCGTCGACTACGACGGCAGCCAGAGCAGCAGCGCCTCGTCGATGAACTACAGCGTGCAGGAATACGCCAACGACGTCGTCTACGGCATTCTCGAGGTGTGCGATCCGGCCGGCGTGCCGCATCCCGACCTGATCACCGAGGCCGGCCGCGCGACGGTCGCCCATCACGCGACCCTGGTGCTCGAGGTGCTCGAGGTCGGCGAGTTTCGCGCCGGTGCGCTGCCGGCCGCGCCGCCGCGCGACGCCGGGCCGATCCTCAAATACCTCTTCGACAGCTACCACGAGCTGACGCCCGAGAACCTGCGCGAGACGTACCACGACGCCCAGCAGTACCGCGACGAGTGCCTGACGCTCTTCAACCTCGGCCATCTGAGCCTGGCGCATCGGGTGCTGGCGGAGGATTTGTTCTGGGCGCTCTGCCAGCGCATCCGCGACATGCTGCGCGATCGGCCCGAGGACGAGATCGCGCGCGATCTGCGCGGCATCGAGCGCGCGATGGCCGACACCTACTTCGGCAATTTCTCGCTCTTCCAATCGCTGCCCGACGCCTGGGCGATCGATCAGCTCTTCCCGGTCCTGCCGATCCATCGCCTCGACGAGCGGCCGACGCGGCGCGGGGTGGTGGCCGACATCACCTGCGACTCCGACGGCTGCATCAGCCGCTTCATCGATCGCCATGCGCCGCGCCCGGTGCTCGATCTACACGAACTGCGCGATCAGCCCTACTACCTCGGCGTGTTCCTGGTCGGCGCTTATCAGGAGATTCTCGGCGATCTGCACAACCTCTTCGGCGACACCAACACGGTCAACGTGTCGATCGAGCCCGGCGGCGGCTACCAGATCGACGAGGTGGTGGCGGGCGACGCGGTCAGCGAGGTGCTGCGCTACGTCGGCTACCAGCGCGACGATCTGGTCGCGCGCGTGCGCCGCAGCGCCGAGCGCGCGATCCGTGCCGGGCACATGACCCGCGCCGAGATGCGCGGCCTGCTCGCGCTCTATCAGGAAGGGCTCGGCGGCTACACCTATCTCGAGCGTCGCTGATTCCGCGCGCGGCGGCCGCCCGGACAGCGAAAACGGCCCGCGCCGCGTCCGAGGACGCCGCGCGGGCCGCTGTTCATTCAGGCCGATTGCTTCTGCGGGCCGACGCGTTTATTGACACACGTCGACGCGCGCACCCCAGCCGAAGTTCGGGCCGATGTCCTCGACGCACCGCAGGCCCGGTCCGCACTCGGCGTCACTGTCGCAGTCGCCCTCGTTCGGACCGCACGGACCGCAGAGCGTGCAGTAGTTGTTGGTGCCGATCGGCACCGGGCAGACGAAGTCCGGCGGCGGCACGCAGACGTCGAGCGCCGGGCGGAAGCCGAAGTCGGGGCCGTTGTTCTGCACGCACACCAGGCCCGGCAGGCAGTCGGTGTCCTCGTTGCAGTCGCCCTGGCCAGCGGCGCAGGGGCCGCAGCGGTTGCAGAAGCCGGGCTGGCCGTTCTCGATCGGGCAGGCGTTCGGATCGGGCGTCGGGTTCGGGTTCGGGTTGGGATTCGGGTTGCCGCCGCCGCCGCCGTTGCCGCCGCCGGGCGCGAGGCAGACGTCGACCCGGGCGCCGAAGCCGAAGTCGGGGCCGCGGTCCTCGGCGCACACCAGGTTGCCGGCGCATTCGTCGTCGCTGTCGCAGTCGCCCACGCCGCTGCCGCACGGGCCGCACTCGGTGCAGTAGCGCGGATGACCCGGATCGAGGTTGCACGGACCCGTGACGCTCGCGTTGGCGTCGTAGAGGAAGCGGAGGCCGGCGATGTCGTCGGTGCCGAGCTCACTGCCCAGCGGGACGATATTCGCCGAGGCGCGCATGATCGCGGCGTCGAGCACCGGGTCGGTGCACGGCGGCGAGGCGTCGTCGCCGCAGGAGTGGCCGAGGCCCAGGGTGTGGCCGAGCTCGTGGGTGTAGAGCTCCTCGGCGCGGCCCTGGTTGTCGCGCACCCAGCACTCGGTGCCGTCGTTGATCACCACCTCGGCCTCGGCGATGTCGAGGAAGAGCAGACCCTTGTAGCGGGTCGCGGTGAGCGAGGTCACGCCGCTGACGCCGCCGATCGCGAGGGTGCCCCCCGTGCCGCAGTCGAAGTCGGTGTCGATGTCGTTGGCGTAGTCACGAAAGAGGATCGTGTTCTGGTCGTCGAGCGCGCTGAAGCCGCTTCGGTTGCCGGTGGTGCCGCCGTTGCGGTAGGCGACCGGGGTATTGGGCTCGCTGTTCCACGCGACGCGCGCCTTGCGAAACGCCTCGGCGCCGCCGTCGGCCAGGCCGGGCTGGCCAGTGCCGTCGCGGAACCAGCGGGTGACCTGGCCGCGGTCGAAGCGGAACCAGCGGAACTGCTGGTTGTCGCCGAGCAGGGTGAAGGCCGCGCGCGCGCCGGCCGGCGTCACCTGGACGCGGTAGTCGACGTCGATCGGCGCACCGGCGACGCGCGCCTCGATCCACTGCGCGAAGCGCTCGGCGTCGCGGCCGAGGGTCGCCGACTCGGCGTCGACCGGCACCGGAATCGAGGTCGACGCGTCAGCGGTCGTCGGCTGGTGGTGATGATGGTGGCCGCTGCTACCGTGGTGGTGAGAGATCGACGAGGCGGCGATCGCCGATTGGCGTCCTTCGGCGTCGAGATTGCGCACCCAGGCGTCGCGGCCGTCGACGCGGGTGGCGAAGAACGCGCCCTGGGCGACGTGGAGAATGCGGTAGGGCGCGAAGAGATCGCCGCCGGTCTCCTGCTTGAGGAAGAGCAACACGCGCTGGTCGCGGCGCAGCTCGGGCGTGCCGAAGACGTGCAGGAAACGGCCGCTGGAATGCACGCCGCCGAGCGTGCGCACGGTCAGCTCGGTGCCGTTGGCGAAGCCCTTGAGGAAGCGCTGGGGCACGACCGTCGTGTCGGTGACGATGGTGCCGCTGGCGCGGGTGCGGACCTGGCTGTCGACAATCACGGCCTCGACGATGACGTCGGCCTGGTCGGTGAGCGCGGGATCGTCGACCAGCACGTAGGTCATGGCCGCGGCCGGTGTGGCGGTGCTGGTGCCGAGGAGCAGCGTGAGCGAAGCGAGAAGGAGGAGTGCGAGGGGCAGCAGGCGACAACAGCGCGGCATGACGATAAAAGCCTCCGGGAATGATGGCGGTCGATGATGTACGTGTGGCCATTTAGCCTATCGCATCGACCGCGCGCGGCCGCCATCGGCGCGGCCGACACGGGACGCACGCGCCGTGGATCGATCGGTGGGCGGGACGAAGGCTGAGGGGAACGGGAGCGGTTCTGCGCCATCTGCGCGTCGCCGGATTCGTTCTGCTCAGCACGCTGCCGCTCGTGTGGCTGTGGCTCGACGCCGCGCCGCGCATGGCGCGCTGGGCGACGACTGTGCAGCCGACGACCGTGCAGCCGGCGACCGCGATCGATCGCGTCGATCGCCGTGAGGGAGATCGCGACGTTTCTGCGCTACAACCGATGAAGGCCCATCGCTGCCCTGCGCACCGCGCGCTGGCGATCTGCCGGATGCCAGATTGTTCCCTTTCCTTGCATGCCGCTTCTGTCGACACCGCCGCATTCCGTATCGCTTCCAACCGCCTGTTCCTCAAGGAGCCCTCGTCATGTTTGGTTTTGCCCTTCCCGTCGCACGCAACGTCCTGATGTGTTTCGCGCTGTTCGTCGCCGCCCACGCGCTCGCGGCGCAGTCGCCGATCGACGTCCGTCCCCCCGAGCCCGGTTTGCTGCCCTCGCCCGTGCTGCAGGTGATGGGCGTCGACGGTGCCGTGGTGGTCGACATCGACGTCGACGTCGATCCAGCCCTGCCCGCGCCGACGCGCGTCGAGCTGCGGGGCCCGTTCGGCGCGCTGCTCGACGTCGCCGAGGTCGCGCTGCTGCCGTCGACGCCCGGTCTCGGTCAAGCCAAGCTGCCCGGCGCGCTGGCGCTGGTGGCCGAGCACGGGCCCGCGTTCCAGCTGCGCGTCTACGACGCCCAAGGCTTTCCGATCGGCGCTGACTTTCCGTATCGCGTCATCCTCGACTGTCCGGACGGCGCGATCGACGCCTGCCAGCTGCGCGTCCGCGGCGGCCTGTACGCGGCCGGACGCCTGGTCGTCTCGCCCGCGCTGGCCGAGGCGATCGACGAGATCACGCCCGGCCTCGGCGATCAGGACGATCTGTGGTCGGCGATCGATCTCGCTTTCCCCGCGCTGCGCGGCGAGACCCGCGACGCGCGCTGGCAGATCGCATCGCTCGAGATGCAGAACGACGGCGCCACGCCCGGCTGCGACTGCTACTGGATGGCGGTGGTCGATCTCGGCCTGAGCGCCGGCGCCGAAGGCGAAGAATGCGGCGCTGTGCGCTCAGCCCAGGTGACCACCACGCCCATCACGTCCGCAGCCGCGCACGCGGAGAGCGTAACCACCGAAATCGATTTGCGCCTGTGGTGCGTCGACGCTGCGCTCGACGCGAACATCGCGTGGCTCGATCTGCCGGAGCCGATCACGATCGAGATGTCGAGCACCGCGAACCTGTGCGGCGCACCGCCGTGCAGCAGTGTTATCGCGCAGCGGATCGATCACACACGCGAGCTTTACGCCGTGCGCGAAGGCTTGGAGGCATCGGCTTACGCGGCGCTCGGTATGGGTTACCGCGTCGACGGGCAGCTGATCGTGCAGCGCGATGTGCGCGTCGATGCGCCGACTCCGTGCCACGGTGGCGGTCAGCTGCGCTGGCAGCCATCGGTGACGGACGCGTCGGCGCGCGAAGCGCAGCGTACTGCCGCACCGCACCGAGCGCTGCCGCACAGTCTCCTGCAGAGCAGCGTCTTGATCGCCTGTGGTGACGATCAGCAAGCGTTCTACGATGACCACACGGTCGTGGCGCCGAGCAAGATCGGCACCGATGTCGCCATCGTCCTGAGCGGTTCGATCGACATGGGCGCGACCCGTCAGGACTGCGCCGCCCAGGTCTGCCAGGCCACCGCCCTCGCACTCCAAAACCTGACGCTGCACGTCGATGCCAACGCGCCGTGTGCCCTCAACAATCAGCTGCCGCCGATCTGGCAGACCAAGACGCCGCAGTTCAAGAACAACGGCTCGACCGATCTGTCGATCATGATCGGGAACTGCTCCTGAGGGCGTTTTCGGCCCGGTCGATCAGATCGTCGAGCAGCATCGCGTCGCCCGCGCCCGCCGCGCGGGCGGCGCGCAGCGCGTCGAGCGCTTCGGCCAGCGGCGGCTGCGCGTTCGCATCGTTCCGGCCGGCGCGCAGATGGGCGACGGCGCGGGCGACGTCGGTCTCGGCGACCCGCCGATCGTTCGCCGGCAGGCCGGCGCGGCGGCAGCGCGCGGCCTCGTCGAGGCGGGCGACGGCGCGCGCGATCCGTCCGGCGTCGAGATCGATCAGTCCGAGGCGCAGCAGCGGATACGCCAGCTGCCAGTGGTCGGCCGGCAGCGCGGCGCGGCGGATGGCGAGGGCGGCGGCGTAGTCGTCGGCGGCGCGCGCGGGGGCGTCGCCCTGGATCAGGCGCGTGTCGCCGAGATGGTTGCGCAGGATCGCGATCATCGGATGGTCGTCGCCCAGGCTGCGCGCGATCATCGCCTCGGCCGCACCGAAGAGCCGCAGCGCGCCGTCGACGTCGCCGCGCTGGCGGCGCAGCAGCGCGAGGTTGTTGAGCGTTTCGGCGATGCGCGGATGATCGGCGTCGTAGAGCAGCCGGCGCGCCTGCAGCACGCGCTGGTAGAGCACGTTGGCGGTGACCGTGTCGCCGCGCTGCTGGCGGACGGCAGCGAGGTTGTTGTAGCTGGTGACGGTCATCGGATGGCGATCGCCGAGGGCTCGGCGGCGCAGCGCCAGCGCGTGCAGGAAGCGCTGCTCGGCGCGCGCCAGATCGCGCCGGCGGTAGGCCAGGACGGCGAGGTTGTTGAGCGTTTCGCCGACCTCCGCGTGGCGCGGTCCGAGCAGCGCCTGGCGCATCGTCAGCGCGCGCTGCAGCAGCGTCTCGGCCTCGTCGAGCTGGCCGCGGTCGTGCAGCAGCGCGCCGAGGTCGTTGAGGCCGTCGGCGATGTCGACGTGACGCGCGTCGGCGCCGTGGAGCTGCTGGTGCAGCGCGAGGCTTTGGCGCAGCAGCTGCTCGGCTTCGTCGCCGCGGCCCTGGTCGTCGAGCAGCGTGCCGAGTCGATGCAGGCTGCGCGCGATCGCCGGATCGCGATCGTCGCCGCCGCCGTCCGGCGCGTACAGCTGGCGGCGCAGGGTGAGGGTGTCGCGCAGCAGCGGCTCGGCCTGGTCGAGTCGGCCTAGGCTGTGGTGCACCTGGCCGAGGATGTCCATCAGCTCGGCGCGCACCGCCGGCACGTCGTCGAGATCGCGCATCAGCTGCTCGGCGCCGCTGTCGACCAGCTCACCGACGGTCAGCGCGTCACCCTGCGCCAGGGCCGGATCGGCGTGGATGAAGAGATCGCTCAGGAAGTCGACGGTGCGCTCAGCCTTGGTGCGCTCGGTCTCGGCGACGCGCAGGTTGGTCTCGGCGGTGGTGAGCGCCCGCTGGGCGCGCTGTGCCTGCCAGGCGGTGGTGGTCAGGCCGATCAGCAGGCTGAGCACGATCAGCGCCGCGGCCGTGACCAGCACGCGATTGCGGCGCACGAAGGTGCGCAGCCGGTAGCCGACGGTGTCGGGTCGGGCGCGCACCGGCTCGCCGGCGAGATGGCGCGCGAGGTCCTCGCCCAGCTGCGCCGCCGAGGCGTAGCGCCGGGCGGGCGTTTTGCGCAGCGCGGTGGCGACGATCGTGTCGAGATCGCCGCGCAGCGCCCGCCGCCGCCGCCGGTCGTCGATCGCGTCGCTCATCCGCCGCGGCACGACCTCGCTGATCGTGCGCTCCATCTCGAGCAGGCTGCTGCCCGGCGGCACGACGTAGGGCAGCCGGTCGGTGAGCAGCTGGTAGAGCAGCACGCCCAGGGCGTAGACGTCGCTGGCGGTGGTCAGCGGTTCGCCGCGGATCTGCTCGGGGCTGGCGTAGGTCGGCGTGAGCAGCCGCAGGCCGGGCTGGGTGAGGGCGGTCGGGGCCGGCGCGGGGCCGAGATTGCGCACGTCGGTGACGGCGTCCTCGGGATCGATCACCTTGGCGATGCCGAAATCGAGCAGCTTGGGCGCGCCGTCGGCCGTGACCAGCAGGTTGGCGGGCTTGAGATCGCGGTGCAGTACGAGGTTGCGATGGGCGTAGTCGACGGCGTCGCACACCCGCTGGAAAAGCCGCAGACGCGCGGGCAGATCGAGCTGCTGCGCAGCGCAGTGGACGTCGATCGGCACGCCCTCGACGTATTCCATCGCGACGTAGGGACGACCCTCGGCGTCGCGTCCCCCGTCGAGCAGGCGCGCGATGTGCGG
>JBCCOR010000040.1:0-14047 GCA_039025295.1 Acidobacteriota bacterium | reverse complement strand
GCAGGCGCGCGAGCAGCGCGGGCGGCGGTGCGGGATCGACGCGATGGTCGTCGGCGGGTGCGGGAGCGGTGGTCATGGATGCGATGAACGGCGCGCAGGGTGGCTGTGGCTGGGTAGGATAGCGGATGCGCGTCGGCAACGATCGGGTCGACCGCGGCGACCTCCCCGACGGAAAGGCCCTTCACCCAGGGAGTACGGTATGGAAGACCCCGAAAACAAGCGAACAAACGATGAACAGGCGCGCATGATCGATTTTGGCACATCGGACGCGGTCGACGAACTGTCGCCGATTTGCTGGGGCCGCGCGCCCGACGGCGTGGCGACCGCGGGCGAGACCGACGGCCTGTGGCTGCTCGACCAGACCCGGCTGCCTGACGTCGTCGTCTGGCTGGCGTGTCCGGACGTCCCGACCGTCGCCGCGGCGATCCGGCGGCTGTCGGTGCGCGGCGCGCCGGCGATCGGCGTGTCGGCGGCCTACGGCCTGGCGGTGGCGGCGCGGATCGGCCAGCGGGCCGGCGACGATCTCGACGCGCTGGCGGCGCGGGTGCGCGCGGCCTCCGACGTGCTCGGCGCGACCCGCCCGACCGCGGTCAACCTGCGCTGGGCGCTCGCGCGCGGCGCGGCGCGGCTCGACGCGGCGCTGGCGGCGTCGGATCCGGCCGCGTCGACCGAGGCGCGCGTCGCGGCGGTGGTCGACGACCTGATCGCCTGGGCGCGCCGGCTGCACGCCGACGACATCGCGATCAACCGGCGCATGGGCGCGCACGGCGCGGCGCTCTTCGCCGCCCGCGACCGCGTGCTCACGCACTGCAACGCGGGCGCGCTCGCCACCGCCGGCGTTGGCACGGCGGTCGGCGTGATCGCGGCGGCGCATCGCCGCCTGGGCTTGCAGCGGGTGTGGGTCGACGAAACGCGTCCGCTGCTGCAGGGCGCGCGCCTGACGGCGTGGGAGCTCGATCGCCTGGCGATCGATCATCGCCTGGTGACCGACAGCAGCGTCGGCGCGCTGATGGCGCGCGGCCTGGTCGACCGGGTGGTGGTCGGGGCGGATCGCGTCGCGGCCAACGGCGACGTCGCCAACAAGATCGGCACCTACGTCGTGGCCGTGCTCGCAGCGCGCCACGGTGTGCCGTTCTACGTCGCCGCGCCGCGCTCGACCCTCGACGCCGCCACCTCGAGCGGCGACGCGATTCCGATCGAGGAGCGCGATTCCGACGAGGTCACGGCGTTCGGCGGCCGGCGGATGGCGCCGACGGCGACCGAGGCGGTCAACTTCGCCTTCGACGTCACGCCGGCGGACCTGGTCACCGCGATCATCACCGAGGTCGGCGTGCTCGAACCGCCCTACGACGTCGCGATCCGCGAAGCCCTCGCGCTCGATCCGCCGGTCGGCGCAAGCGCGCCGTAGGCGCCGCGCCGACTTACGTCGCGCCCCTGGGCGTTGCGCTGCATCTGCAGCGCGCCCCTGGTCGTCGCGCTGCTCTGCAGCGCGCCGTATGCGTCTCGCCGACCGTCGGGGAAGCGGCCGTCGGGGCCGATCAGGCCGAGCGACGGATCGCGTCGGCACGCCTCGCGCAAGCGGGTTTCCAGCACCTGGCGCTGGCGATCGAAGCCGGCGAGGCGGATCGCGCGCGCGTCGTCTTCGGCGACGCACGCCGCCGGCGCGAGGCCGACGATCTCGCTCTCGGCCGCTTCGCAGCCGCGCGCCGCGGCGGCGTCTCGCACCGCGTCGAACGCCGCGCGCGGCGGCGTCGTCAGCGGCGCGATCAGGTTCATCGACACCTGGGCGCGGCCGCGCGACGCCAGCGCCAGGCCGAGCGCGCGCACGCCGATCGGCCCGCCGCCGGCTTCGCGCACCCGCGCTGCGATCGCGCGCGCGTCGTCGCGGTTCGCGCCGTCGTCGAGCACGACGTTGTAGGCGATCAGCGGGCCGCGCACGCCGACGGCGGTGACGCCGAGGCGCGGATGCGGAACGCGCGGGCCGTGGCCGGGCCGCGCGCGCGCCGGATCATCGGGATGCAGCGCCATGCGCTGCGCCAGGCGTTCGAGGCCGCCCCGACGCAGATCCGCGAGCGTGGGATGGCCGCCCGCGGCGTCGCTGCGGACGGCGTCGTAGCGGAAGACCGGCAGCGCGAAGCGCTGGGCGAGGGCGTCGCCGAGGCGGTTGGCCAGCCTTTCGGCGCGCGCCCGATGCAGGCGATCCGGCGCGGCGGCCAGCGGCACGATCGGCACCACGTCGAGCGCGCCGAGGCGCGGATGCGCGCCCGCGTGCCGGCGCAGATCGATCGCGTCGTCGACCGCCGCGGCCAGTGCCAGGACGGCGCGCGCGAGCCCGTCCGCGTCGCCGGCGAGGGTGAAGACCGTCCGATGGTGATCGGCGTCGGCGTCGTGATGCAGCAGCGCCGCGCGTCCGCCGTCGGCGCGGTCGCGGCAGGCGTCGTCGACCGCTGCGACGAGGGCGGCGATGCGGTCGCGATCGCGGCCCTCGCTGACGTTGGGCACGCAGAGAAAGGCATCGACGCTCAGAAACCGCCTCCGCCGCCCGGCGGATCGTCGACCGTTTCGGCCTGATCGGTCTCACTGAGCGGACGCGTGCGCTGCGGTGTGCGCTGGTCTTCCGGCGCGTCGGCCAGATCGCCGGCGACGGCGTCGGTCAGCGCCGCGGCGCGCGCGGCCGCGGCGTCTGCATCGAGATCCTCGTCGGCGCCGTCGGTGTCGATCTCGACCGTCGCGATGCGCAGCGCGCCGAGCGTGCCGAGCGCGCCGACCAGATCGCCGAGCGGGCCGGTCTCGTCGTCGAGCAGGCTGGTGCCGAGCGTGATGTGGGCCGCGTCGTAGGGATGATGGTCGAGGGTCGCGTCGAGATCGACCCACGCGCTGTCGAGATAGGCCTGGCTCCACATGTGGTAGCCGAAGAGATCGCGCCGGCCGGCGAACGCCTCGACGGAGATCAGACCGGTCGCGACCCGCGCCGGAATGCCGGCGCCGCGCAGGAGCGCGGTCAGCAGCACGGCGTGCTCGGTGCAGTCGCCGGCGCCCGACGCGGCGACGTCGGAGGCGGTGGCGAAGACGGTGTCGAGCCCTTTCTCGCGCAGATGGCCGTGGACGAAGCCGCGCAGCGTCTCGGCGATCACCCGCGGGCGCGCCGACGCGGGCAGGGTCGCCTGCGTCGCACCCAGGCGCGCGGAGGCCACGGTTTCGTCGGGCGGCAGATTGGCGAGCGCGGTCGCGCGCAGCGCCACCAGATCGGGATGGTCGTGATCGAGATAGATGCTGGTGGCGAGGGCTTTCGGGCCGGGCGCGGGCGCGGTCAGCGGCGGGCGGTCGAGATCGACCGTCACCCGCAGGCCGCCGCCGGGGGCGCCGCTCACCCGCTGGAAGCCGATCTGCGGCACGTCGGGCGCGGACGCCGCGTCGTCGAGGCGCAGATCGTAGACCGCGCGCCGCGCCGCGCGCGGCGACGGCAGCGGGCGATCGGGATAGACGAAGGTCTGCACGAGCAGCTCGGGCGCGCCGAGCTCCGCCTGGGCGGCCTCGGCGGTCGACAGCGTGAGGGCCATCTCCATGCCCATCATCGTCGTCACGCTGCGGACGATGCGCCCGGCGTCGTCGATGTGCACCGTCGCGCCGGCGCCCGGCGCGTAGCTCAGCTGCTGCTGCCAGCGGCTGGTGGCGATCGGTCCGTCGACGCTGTCGATCGTCTCGTCGCCGTCGCGCTGCCAGCCGATCTCGATCGGGTTGAGTCCGACCGACGGATCGATCACGCGCGCGGTGAAGCCGTCGCCGCCGGCGGCGATTTCCGCCTCGAGGCGGGCGTTCATCTGCACCGGCGTGAGCCAGTCGCCGGCGGGCCAGTCGACGACCGTTTCCTTGGTGCTGTCGCCCTGGATCTGGGTCTTGCGCACGCCGGTTGCCGGATCGAGGAAGTCGTAGACCACCTCGACCGGCGACGGTCCGAGCTTCTGGCGCGACCAGGCGCGCAGCGGCCGGCCGTCGAGATCGGTCTCGAAGCGCGACGCCATGGTCAGATCGATCGTCACGCCGCCGCGCGCGACGCGGATCTGCATGTCGGTCGCGCTGATCCGGCGGTCGGCGCGCACGATCTCTTCGCCCATCATCCAGCCCGCCGGGGTGCCGCTGATCGACAGCTGATACCACAGCCGCTCCGTGCGCTCGGCCAGGGCGGTCGCGTCGGCGACGAGCGGTGCCGCGCCGATCCAAATAAAGAACGCAAGAAGGAAGATGAGGCGTGTTACGCGCATAGCGCAATGCTCCCGGCCGACCGCCGTTTCGGGTCGTTTTGTGGCGTAATATTCATCGAAACGTTCACGATGTGGCCCGGGTGGAGGCTCTCCCAGCTCCCCCGGGCTTTTTTGTGGGCGCCGGCCGCCGGGCGCCGGATGCCGGTCGATCAGGGCCAGCCCCAGCCGACCGACAGGCCGACCGTGCGGCCGGTGGCCAGCGGCACGTCCTCGTCGGCGCTGTGGAAGTAGGTCTCGTCGAGCAGGTTTTCGCCCTCGAGCTGCAGGCGCAGGCCGTTCGCGAAGCGGTAGCCGACGGCTGCGCGCACCAGCGTGGCGTCGCCGATCGCCTGCTCGCCGTCGCCGAAGTCGTCTTTTTCCCAGCGGTACTGCACCTGCAGCGCGCCGTTCCACGCGCCGCGCTCGGCGCGCGCGCCGATCTGAACGCGATCGGCGGGAATGTCGGCGAGCGTGCGGCCGTCGTCGGCCTCGCCCTCGAGCACCGCCGCGGTCAGGGTGAGCGTCAGCCAGTCGCGGGCGCGCAGATAGCCCTCGAATTCGACGCCTTCGATGGTGCCGCCGTCGAGGTTGACGAAGGTGCGCGCGCCGCTGTCGAGGGTGATGCGCTCGACGTAGTCGTCGACGTCGAGGCGGAATACCTGCATGCTTGCCGAGGCGCGCCGGCCGAACCAGCGCAGGCCGAGATCGAGATTGATCGACGACTCGGGATCGAGATCGGCGACGCCGATGATCTCGCCGCGGCCGGTGGTGCCGGTGAAGAAGCGTTCGCTCAGGCTCGGGAAGCGCAGCCCGGTGCCGACGTTGGCGGCCAGCTCGAAGCCGCCACCGAGCGGCTGAACGACGCCGACGAAGCCGGTGACCGCCTCGTCTTCGGCGTCGTCGACGCGCATGCCGTCGGCGGTTTCGATCGCGCGGTCGTTCGACTGCTGCTGCCAGGTGGCGCGCACGCCGGCCTGCCAGCTGCTGGTCGCCCACGTCCAGCGGCCGGTGCCGTAGAGGGCGAGTTCGTCGAGCGCGGCGCCGTCGAGGGTGGTGTCGAACGACGTCGTGCCGTCGCTGCGGCGCTCGGTTTCCTCGGCGGTGACGCCGCGGCGGCCGAAGTAGTCGAAGCCGATCAGGCCCGACAGGCCGCCGGTGGCCCAGCTGCGGTTGAGGTTGGCGCCGAGATCGAGGGTCTCGTTCTCGACCGTGTTGGTGCGGCTCGAGCGCACGGTCTCGGTGACGAGATCGTGGCGATGGGCGAAGACGTGCGCGTGCCAGCCGGCGTCGGTGTCGACCGCGCCCTTGACCAGGAAGTGGCGCTCGCGCGGGTAGTCGGTCGGCTGCTCGGGGAAGCTGACGTTGGCCTTGCCGATGTCGTCGCCGTAGCTGCCGATCGCGAGCAGCTGCCAGGTGCGTGAACCGCGGCGGATCTCGCGCTGGAGCACGGCCGAGGTCTGGTCGAAGCCGGCGTTGATCGCGTTGCCCTCGGCGTCTTCGGGATTGTCGGCCGTGCGGTGGACGACGCCGAACGACCAGCCGTCGCCGTCGGGATCGCTCGAACCGTCGCGGCTGGTTTCGCGCGCGCGGCCGAGGCCGAGGGCGAGATAGCCCTCGTCGCCGTTGTCGCGGTAGCCGGTCAGGAGCTGCGGCGCGGCCAGGCCGTCGGTGTCGAACTGGCGCGGGAAGACCTGCACCACGCCGCCGAGCGCGCCCGAGCCGTAGTAGGTCGAGGCCGGACCGCGCAGCACGTCGACGGTGCCCATCAGCAGCGGATCGAGGAAGTTGGTCGAGACGCCGGCGCGGCGTTCGCTGGTCATCGGCATGCCGTCGATCAGCGTGCGCACGCGCTGGCGCGAGACGCCGCGGATCGAGAACACCTGGAACAGGCCGCCCTGGCCGTTCTCGGCGACGCCGGCGACGCCGTCGACCAGCGCCAGCAGGCTCTGGGGCGTGGCGGCGCGGTCGTCGACCTCGACCGCGGTGGCGGCGATGCTCAGCGGCTGGAACGTGTCGGTGCCGTCGGGGTTGGCGCTGACCACGATGCTGTCGTAGAGCGTGCTCTTGAGCTGCAGCGTGATCGCGATGGGCGCGGCGTCGCGCACCTCGATCGCGGCGTCGTCGAAGCGCGGATGCTGCACGAGGAGCAGGCACGGCCGCGCGCAGTCGTCGAGGGAGAAGCGGCCTTCGGCGTCGGTGACGGCGGCGCGTCCGCCGGCGCGGTCGGCGTCGATCGCGGAACGCACGCGCGCGCCCGCGATCGCCACGCCCTCGGCGCTGCGGACGGTGCCCGTGACGGCGTCAGGCGTACCCGCGTCGACCGTCTGGGCCCCGGCGCCGGCGGCGAGGCCGACGAGGAGCGCGACGATCAGCGCGCAGAGAAGGAGATGCCGATCGTGCGCGGCGGCACGGGTGCGGAGAGAGAGCGGGAAGAAGTCGTACATCGGCCTCGAAGGGAACATCGGCGTCGCAGCGACGCGCGGTGGACGGGAAAGCGTGCGGAGCGGAATGATTCGGTCGATGCGTGCGGCGGCGGTGATCACACAGGCCGCGCTGAAAAAAGCTACGCGCGAAGAACGACGAAGTTGCGTCGGTGGGCGCGCAATGTATCCCCGCATACAGCTTGTCAGATGCGCACGTACGGCCACCAGGGCGTGAAGCGTTTGTTCAGTCTCGGTGGCCCGGCCTGCCGGGCACGATCCCACTGTAGATTCGTTGCGCAGCGCGCAAGCAAAAACGCCCAGCTGATGAAGCTGGGCGTTACACGCTGGGCGTCAAACGCTGGGCGTTGAGCGAGCGGCGGATGGTAGCGCATACGGGATTCGAACCCGTGTTACCGGCGTGAGAGGCCGGCGTCCTAGACCCCTAGACGAATGCGCCACGGATCAGCATGTGCTGAGTGGGACGGCGGGGCTGCCGTCCGTTGGGAACAAGAATTATACGCATCGCGCGACGGCGCGCAAGCTTTTTCGTGCGCGCGCCAGACCGCTCAGCGCAGGCCCTTCATCGCCTTGCGCAGCATGCCGCCCTGCATGCCTTTCATCATCTTCTTCATCATCTGGTACTGCTTGAGCAGCTGGTTGACGTCCTGCACGCGCGTGCCCGAGCCGCGCGCGATGCGGCGCTTGCGCTTGCCGTTGAGGATCTGCGGATGGCTGCGCTCCTTCGGCGTCATCGAGTTGATGATCGCCTCGATGCGGCGGAACTCCTTCTCGTCGACCGCGCTCATGTCGAGATTGCGCATCGGACCGACCTTCGGCAGCAGATCGAGGACCTGCGTCAGCGGACCCAGCTTGCGGATCTGCAGCAGCTGGGCGCGCAGATCGTCGAGGGTGAACTGGTTGCGCACGAAGCGGTTGGCCAGGCGCTCGGACTCCTCGGCGTCGAGGCCCTGCTCGGCGCGCTCGATCAGCGAGAGGACGTCGCCCATGCCGAGGATGCGCGAGGTCATGCGCTCGGGATGGAAGAGATCGATCTCGCTCAGCTTCTCGCCGGTGCCGAGAAAGCGCAGCGGCACGCCGGTGACGGTGCGGATCGAGAGCGCGGCGCCGCCGCGCGCGTCGCCGTCGATCTTGGTCAGTACGATGCCGGTCAGCGCCAGCGCCTCGCCAAACGCCTGCGCGCTCTTGACGGCGTCCTGGCCGGTCATCGCGTCGGCGACGAAGAGGATCTCGGTCGGCTGGGCCGCGTCGGCGGCGCGCTTGACCTCGTCCATCAGGTCGCTGTCGATGTGCAGGCGGCCGGCGGTGTCGAGGATCACCACGTCGTGACCGCGGTTCTTGGCCGTCACCCGCGCGCGCGCGGCGAGCGCCACGACGTCCTCGCCCGGCTCGGGCGTCAGGACCGGCACGTCGACCTGGGCGCCGACCTGCACCAGCTGCTCGAACGCGGCGGCGCGCTGCAGATCGCCGGCGACCAGCAGCGGCTGGCGGCCGAATTTCTTGCGCAGCCGCAGCGCCAGCTTGCCGGCCGTGGTGGTCTTACCCGAACCCTGCAGGCCGCACAGCATCGTCACCGACGGCGAGCCGGCGATGCGCAGTTCGCCGCCGCTCTCGCCGAGCAGGTCGATCATCTCGTCGCGCACGATCTTGATCACCTGCTGCGCCGGACTCAGGCTTTCCAGCACCTCCTGGCCCTCGGCACGCTCGCGCAGCCGCTTGACGAACGCCTTGACGACGCGGAAGTTGACGTCGGCCTCGAGCAGCGCCAGACGGATCTGGCGCAGCGCTGCGTCGAGCACCTCAGGGGTGATTTTGGTTTCGCCCTTCAGGCGACGCATCACCTCGTCGAGGCGGGTTTGCAAACCTTCGAACATAGACGGAAGTCCTCTGTGGGAAGCAGATCGGCAGCCGGGGCAGGCGACGCGCGCGCAGCGCATCAGGCGCATGCTATCAAGCGGGCCGACCGGCAGGCTTGACAGGCCGACGACGAAATCGCACGCCGGCGACCCAGCCCGCTATACTTCCCGCCGTCATGATTCTTCGACGCTCCAAAATCGTCGCCACCCTCGGTCCCGCCAGTTCAGACGACGCCACGCTGGCCCGTTTGCTCCAGGCCGGCGCCGACGTCATCCGCCTCAACCTGTCCCACGGCAACCAGGACGATCACCGACGGATGATCCACGCCGTGCGCCGAATCTCCGCCGAACAGGGCCGCTTCGTGCCGGTCTTCATGGACCTGATGGGTCCGCGCTTTCGCCTCGGCACGATCGAAGACGGTCCGCGTCCGCTGCAGGCCGGCGACATGGTGCATCTCGGCGACAAGGCGTCGGGGGCCGATCTGCCGATCGAAGACACCTCGTTTCTCAGTCACATGCGCCGCGGTGAGCGCATCCTGATCGACAACGGCCTGCTCGAGCTGGTGGTCGAGGCCAAGCACGCCGAATCCGTCAAGGCGCGCGTCGTCACCGGTGGCGACGTCTCGACCCGCAAGGGCATCAACCTGCCCGACACCGATCTGCCCTTCAGCATCAGCGACAAAGACGCCAGCGACATCGATTTCGCGGTCGCCGAGGGCGTCGACTACCTCGCGGTCAGCTTCGTCGGCGGCCCGAGCGATCTGCGCGCGGTGCGCAAGCGGGTGCAGCAGGCGGGGGGCAACCAGCCGCTGATCGCCAAGCTCGAGCGCGCCACCGTCACCCAGCGAATCGCTGAAACCGTCGCCGAGACCGACGCGGTCATGGTCGCGCGCGGCGATCTGGGCGTCGAAGTGCCGCTGCACGAGGTGCCGATCCTGCAGAAGAAGATCATCGAGGCCGGGCGACAGCAGGGCAAGCCGGTGATTGTCGCCACCCAGATGCTCGAGTCGATGATGGACCATCCGCGGCCGACCCGCGCCGAGTCGACCGACGTCGCCAACGCGGTCTTCGACGGCACCGACGCGCTGATGCTCTCGGGCGAAACCGCCGCCGGCAAATACCCGGTGGAAGCGGTCACGACCATGGCCCGCATCATTCGCGAGGCCGAGGCGTACATGAACGCGCCGAGCGCGAACACGCGGCGCAACGACGACGACTACCTCGATCGCTTCCAGGGTCCGCTGACGCCGAACGCCGAGGAGCAGCGTCGCCTGACCGCGCGCGACAAGCATCTGCACATTCCGGAGGTCGTCGCCGCGGCTTCGGTCTTCGCCGGCAACCGCATGAAGCTGCGCCAGATCGTCGCCTTCAGCCAGGGCGGCTTCACCGCCCGCATGATCGCGCGCTACCGACCGCGGACGCCGATTCTGGTCTTCACCCGTGACGAGGGGACGGCGCGCCGCATCAACCTGGTCTGGGGCGTGCGCACGCTGCTGCTGACCGAAGAGGTCGAACACCACGACGAGGTCGTGCGCCTGGTCGACAAGCGCCTGCTCGCCGAGCGCATGGCCGATCCCGACGACGTGATCATGATCATGATGGGCGACCCGGTGAAGGAGCGTCCGCTGACCAACCTGATGCGCGTGCACCGGGTGCGCGCCGAGGGGAACTGAGCCGACGTCGCTCCCAGCGCGCGGCTGCGATCAGGCGCGCGCCATCCGTGCGAAGAGCGCGGCGTAGCGGTCGGTGACCGCGTCCCAGCTGTAGTGCGCGCGCGCCCGCGCCGCCGCGGCGCTGCGCAGCGCTTTGACCCGCGCCGGATCGTCGGCGAGCGCGTCGAGCGCGCGTCCGAGCGTGTCGGGTCGCTGGGCGTCGAAGTAGACCGCCGCGTCGCCTGCGACCTCGCGGTTCTCGGGCGTGCCGTTGACCAGCAGCGCGTTGCCGTAGCCCATGCCCTCGACCAGCGCCGGGTGCGTGCCGCCGACCTCGGTCGCCTGCACGTAGGCCCAAGCGTGCTGCTGCAGCGCGCGGTAGCCGTCGCCGTAGATCGGGCCGGGCAGCTGGATGCGGGGATCGTCGTGGGCCGCGCGCTCGAGTCCGCGCACGAAATCGTCGGCGTAGGGCGCGCCGCCGACCAGCACGATCGGCCGCGCGCCGCCCCTGGTCGGATCGGCCGCGCGGAAGCCTTCGATCACCCGATGCGGATTGTTCTCCGGCTCGAAGCGGCTGACGTAGAGCACGTAGCCGCGCGGCGTGAGGCCGAGGCGATCGAGCACGGAGGCCGCGTCGTCCGCCGGACGCGGATCGACGCCGTAGGTGATCATTTCCGAGCCCGCGCCGTAGCGCGCTTCGTAGTGGTCGCGGATGACGGCGGCGTCGGTCAGGAGCACGCTCGGCACAACGCAGGCCAGGCGCTCGGAGAGGGCGTAGATCAGGCGGCCGAAGCGTCCCCACTTGGCGCGCTGCTTCTCGATGCCGTCGACGTGCAGGGCGGTTGGCACGCGCGCCAGGCGCAGGATCGGCACGAAGAGCGCGTTGGCGCCGTTGACCATCAGCGCGGCGTCATAGCGACGCCCGCGCAGCTGGCCGGCCGCGGCGTGGAGGCACGAGAGCAGCGTGTGCACCGGCGTGTCGAGATGCTTGGTGCGCAGGGTCGGCAGCACGACGAGATCGACGCCGCGGTGACGGCGCAGAGCGCGCGGCGTGTAGTGGCTGCGGCAGAAAACCGTGACCGCGTGGCCGGCGTCGACCAGGCGCGTTGCGATCTCCTCCATCAGCGTCTCGTAGCCGCCGTAGGCCGCGGGAATGCCGCGGCTGCCCATCAGGGCGAGCCGCAGCGGGCCGGTCGACAATTCGCCGCCGAGCGGGGCGTCGTCGGCCACGGCGACGACCTACCGATCAGGCTTCGAGAAAGGGACGCAGGCGGCTCGCGCGGCTCGGATGGCGCAACTTGCGCAGCGCCTTCGACTCGATCTGGCGGATGCGCTCGCGGGTGACGTTGAACGAGCGGCCGACCTCTTCGAGCGTGTGCTCCGAGCCGTCGCCGACGCCGAAGCGCATGCGCAGCACGAGCTCCTCGCGCGGCGTGAGCGTGTTGAGCACGTTGCTGGTCTGGTCGCGCAGGTTCGAGTCGACCACCGCCTCGATCGGCGAGACGGCGTTCTTGTCCTCGATGAAGTCGCCGAGATGCGAATCCTCTTCCTCGCCGATCGGCGTCTCGAGGGAGATCGGCTCCTGGGCGATCTTCATGATCTTGCGCACCTTCGAGGCCGAGAGATCCATGCGCTCGCCGATTTCCTCGGCGGTCGGCTCGCGACCGAGCTCCTGCACCAGCGAGCGGCTCGTGCGGGTGAGCTTGTTGATCGTCTCGATCATGTGCACCGGAATGCGGATCGTGCGCGCCTGGTCGGCGATCGCGCGGGTGATCGCCTGGCGGATCCACCAGGTGGCGTAGGTCGAGAACTTGTAGCCGCGGCGGTACTCGAATTTCTCGACCGCCTTCATCAGGCCGATGTTGCCTTCCTGGATCAGATCGAGGAACTGCAGGCCGCGGTTGGTGTACTTCTTGGCGATCGAGACCACCAGGCGCAGGTTGGCGACGATCAGCTGCTCCTTGGCGCGCTCGCACTCGGCCTCGCCGCGGCGAATCTGGGAGATCGTGTTCGAGACGCTCTGATGGCTGGTGCCGTAGCGCTCTTCGATCTCGCCGATCTTGCGGTCGAATTTGGCGATGCGGTTCTCGTGCAGCTGGCGGAGCTCGTCGTTGCTCTCGCGGCTGACCGCGCGCTTGGCGCGGCGCAGATCGCTGTGCAGGCGCGAGAACTCGCGGTGGATGTCGCGCAGCAGCTCGACCAGGCGGTTGCGGGTCTGGACGCTGAAGTCGATGCTGCGGATGTCCTTGGCGATCTTGCCGAGCAGGCGGTCGATCTCGCGCTCGATTTCCTGGAACTTGGCCTGATCGTCCTCGGTTTTGCCCTGGCTGTCCTTGAGCGTCTGGATTTGCTGATCGTTGGCGGCGATGCGCTCGAAGATCTTGAGGTTCTTCTTGATGCGCTCGGTGGCCTTGGCGTCGAGGGCGTCCTCGCTGTCGCTGTTGATCAGCTCGCGGGCGAGCTTTTTGTCCTTCTGCGCCAGCTCGTTGAGGCGCAGCAGCTCGCGCAGCACCATCGGGTTCGAGCACAGCGCTTCGTAGATCGTCCACTCGCCGTTCTCGATCCGCTGGGCGATTTCGACCTCACCCTCGCGATCGAGCAGCGGCACCGTGCCCATCTCGCGCAGATACATGCGGACCGGATCGTTGGTCTTCTCATGATCCGAGAGGATGTATTCCTGCTGCTCGTCTTCTTTCTTGTCGAAATCGCCCGCCGGCAGCGCGTCGGCGCCTTCGCCGCGGTTCTGGTAGCGCTCGGGGCGATCGATGACGTGCAGCCCGAGCTCGTCCAGGCGCAGATAGACCTCGTCGAGCTCGTCGGGCAGGCTGACGAGCTCTTCCGGGAGCAGCTCGTAGATCTCGTCGAAGAGCAGATAGCCTTTGCTCTGTCCCAGCTCGATCAGCTGCTTGACCGAGCTGTGTTTGTCTTCGATCTGAGCTACTTTGGTGACAGCCACGTGGTGTGCTCCTTCGAGATGCGGTGACGACAGGATGGGTCGAGACCGGTTCGGTGAACGCAGGGTCGATCAACGTACGGGTGCGCGCTCGCTCGCCGGCCGGGCGGTGTCGGCCCTATGCGCTGCGGCGATGGGGCGCTCACCACAGAGTAGATTCGTCCGAATGGCGGTGAAGGTTGCGACTCAGTTCCATCTTCTCGTCCATGAGGGCTTGGAGGCGGGGGTGATCGCCGGCGGTTTGGGCGCGGCGGATGTCACGGAGAAGGACGGGAAGACGCCGTTTCTGCCAGCGCCGAACCAATGCGCGGAATGCGGAATGCAAGGACTCGGCATGGGATTCGGTGGGCTCGGCAACATGCGGCGCATGAGCGCCGTAACCTTCGGACTCTGACAGAATGTGTGCAGCGCGGTCAATCACTTCGCTGCCTGCATCGAGTCGGTGGAGGAGGTCACGGACGCTCGGGACAGCACCGCGCTCACGATAGATAGCGCAAAACGACGCGTAAATATTCCTGCACGCCGGATCGAGAAAAATACCGACGAAATGTCGGATGGGGAACTGGACGCCTTTCTAGAAAGAGAAGCCATGAAAATCGAAAAGAACGCCGCAAAAGATGAGAATCTGTGGAAGAGACTCACAAAAACCACATGCAAAGCAGAAGAAATGGTGGATTTGACAGAGGAATCTGATGGGGAAGACGATATGGAAGTTGAAGAGGTCGAACCACAAAGTAAAACTACAGAAAAAGTGGAAGAAGCGAGTGTAAAACCACACTCAACCGAAAAGGAGGATGACTTGGGAGAGGAACCATACGACCCTGTCACACAGGCCGAGAATGAGAGTGAAAAACCTCAGCAAAATGAAGAACATAGGCAACTTGACAGTTGCAAACATGCTCGG
>JBCCOR010000039.1:0-14107 GCA_039025295.1 Acidobacteriota bacterium | reverse complement strand
GTTGAAAAGATATCTACAACGGAGCAATTGACGCGTGAGATGACTGCTCTGGTAGTAAAAAGTCGAAGGGTCATGGTACTAAATTTATCCGACCCGATGCATCCAGATAAGCATCTGGCTGAATATTTTGGATTTCTTCGGGGCTACATGCAAACGAGCGGATGTGAGATTGAAAGCTATCGGCGGATTTCAAGTGTCAATAGTTTTAATAAGTGTGTTTGGATTCTTGAAAACCTTCGTGACTTTCAAGGCTGTAGCGCAATCTCTGATCAGCATTTCCCTGGCTCGGAGATGATGGGGGATTGGATGTCGTTCACGGTTTTCGATTGTGAAGATGGGCTTAGGACGGTTGTTTTTAAACCACTCCAGGGACAGCTAGCTGTGAGTGGCTTTCTGGCGTGGGATAATGAAATAGGGAGGTTTTTTTTGAACAAGTTTGAGGCTTTATGGGGCACGGGGCGAAAGCGAGCGAATGATGTTGAGAGGTGGTGTGGTTAAAGAGGATGTTGTCAGATCAATCGCCAATGGCGTTTGTGAAGCGATCAAAGATTATGGTGAGAGGGAGCTTGCGAAACGTCGGATTGATGAGCTGTTTCGCGCTATACAAGATCACTGAGAAGACCCTTAATTATTGCGCCCTTGCTGGATTTGAATCTTTATAAGTCGAGCGTATGAGCATTGCTGATGATTGATCTGTTCTGATGTGTCTCCGGATTTTGATAAGTGGCTTTATGAGTTTGGCGCATTTACTCGTGCTAAGTGATCACTCGGCTATTGCTGTCGTTCACAGCTGTTTCCATAGATGAATAGTGAGATAGCTACGCCAAGGCAATGCATATCGTGGTGAAAATCTCCCACTCAGTTTCTCTCGCATCTTGATGACTCCCAAGTCGCCAACAAGATAAATATCCGGATCACTCTTCCCCCGCATCCGCGCATACTGGACCGTCCAAGGACCAATACCCTTCAGCTGAATCCACGCCTGAGGACGATGATCGTTCACGTCATCGGCCATGTACTCCGAAAAGCGCCTGAGCGTATCTTTCTTGGCACCCGGCATCCGGAAGAACGCGAGATCGCTCTGCGCGACGGCGTCAGGCGTTGGAAAGAGCCTGCGATCCTCCAAAGGTTCACCCAGCGCCTCGACCAGCTGCCCACAGTAGCGGTGCGCCGCCTTGACCGAGATCTGCTGTCCCAAGATCGCCCGGATCCCAGCTTCGTATAGGTCCCAGATGCCCGGCAGGCGCACATCCGCGTGAAGCGGGAAGTCGTCGCCGAGGGCTCGCCTCAGCGCGGCGCGGATGGCCTCTTGATCGGCATCAAGATCAAAGATCCGTCGAATGTTGCGGACGACCGCGGGCAGCACCGACGTGTCGTCGATCTGAACGTCGACGTCGAACCGGTGCGCGTCCGCGACGTGCGCGGCCGAGAAAGCCCCGCGGGCTCCCTTGTAGCGAAACGTGCGACCGTACGTGTTTCCCTCGGTCCACTCGAGGCCGTCCACGCAGCGCGCAGAAAGGAAATCGTGCATCGCCGACCAGTCGTACGGCGGCTGGTACGCGAGGGCGACTCGCTGGCGATGAAGGTCTGCGCGCTTCACGACGTGTACGGACCCGGCAAGCGCTAGCGAACGCGCTGGCCTTCAGCAGCGCCCGAAGCCGTCTCCGCAATCCGCTTCGCCCGCGTCTCCGGACGCTTGGCCGTCTTGATCCATTCCAAGGTCGCTCGCTTCGACGACCGCGGGAATGACTCGAACTGCGCGGCCGCGCCGTCGTGCTGTGCGAGCGCCGCCGCGAGGTCGTCGGGGACGATCAGGTCCTCGACGTCGTCGAGGAACGTCCAGCTGCCGTCGGCCTGGGCGCGCTCGATCGTCGCGACGCCCGAGGGACGCATGCGATTCGCCTCCGTCAGGCGCGCGATCTTCTGCTTGTTGACGCGCGACCACGCGCTTCCGGCGCGGCGCGGGGCGATCAGATGCATCATGCGGTCGGCGTCCAAAGCGCGGACCTGGCTGTCGACCCAGCCCCAGCACAAGAGCTCGTCGACCACGTCGCCCCACGCGATGTACGACGCGTGATGCTTTTTGTAGGTCACCAGCCACACGCTCGTCGACTGCGCGTGGTGTGCATCGAGCCACGCGACGAGCGCGTCGAGACGGTGGATCTCGACCTGCGGCAGCGCGTCGCGCTTTGAACGCGCCATCAGACGGCTTCCATCACCGGCAGGGCGGCGACGAGGACGTCGAGCGGCGCTTCGGGACGCGCGAGCAGCGCGCCGAGGACGCGCACGTAGTCGGCCGCGATGCCCTCGATCGTGCGGCGGCGGAACATGTCGGCGTCGTACTCGATCAGCAGCGCCAGTGCGCCGCTGGCCGCGCGGACGAGCGAGACCTCGAGGGTGAACTTCGCCGTGCCGTTGTGCGCGGGCAGCAGGTTCGCCTGCAGGCCCGGCAGCACGTCAGGACCGAAATACGCGTTGCGCAGCTGGAAGCTTGCGTCGAGGAGCGGCACGTGGTTCCGCTGCTCCTGGAACAGGCCCAGCGCCTTGACGACGCGCGCGAACGGCATCGCCTGATGGGCGTGGATGGATCGCAGCGCGTCGCGGACCCGATGGATCAGCGCGTCGCCGCTCGCGATGCGGCCCACGTCGAGACGCAGCGCCGCCGTGTTGACGTAGTAGCCGATCGTCGTTTCGCTCTGCGGACCGCGACCGGTCAGCGGCACGCCGACGACGAGATCGTCCTGGCCCGTCGCATCGCGCAGCCAGGCGAGAAAGGCGCCGAGCGCCAAAGCGTAGGGCGTGCAGCCGCGCGCGCGGGCGGCGCCGTCGAGCTGGGCGACGAGATCGGCGTCGAGATCGGTCTGGTGCAGGGCGCCCAAGCGCGCCGGGCGATCGATCGCGGGACGATCCGTCGGCAGATCGAGGGGCGACATCGGGACGCCGGCGAGCTGGGCGCGCCAGGGGTCGGCAAGGGCGTCCCAGCGGCCGTCGACGGCCAACGCTTCGCGATGGGCCGCAATGTCGACCTGCTGGATCGTCGGCGCCGGCAGCTGCGCCGTCTCGCCGCGCGCGGCTGCCGCGTAGAGGACGCCGAGCTCGCGGAAAAGCATTTCGAGCGTCAGGCCGTCGATGACGATGTGATGGACGATCAGCGACAGCACGTGCACGCGCGCGCCGAGGCGGTAGAGGCAGCCCCAGAGCAGCGGGCCTTCGGCCAGGTCGGGACGCCGGCGCGCGGCGACGTCGACCTGCGCCAGGGCTTCGTCGAGCGGCTCGAAGCGATGCGAGAGATCCTCGAGCGGCAGGTCGAACGCATCGGGCGGCGGATCGATCACCGTGCGTGGATCGCCCTGGGCGTTGGACACGAAGCGGCTGCGCAGGGGCTCGTGGCGCGCGATCAGCTGCGTCAGGGCCGCGCGCAGCGCTGCGACGTTGAGATCGCCGGTGAGATGCATCGCGATCGGCACGTTGTAGATCGCCGGATCGCCGAGCTGGGCGAGCAGCCACAGGGCAGCCTGGCTGATCGTCACCGGCAGCTCGCCCGCCCGCGCGATCGGCGCGATCGGCACGCCGCCGTCGGGATCGTCGTCGGTCGCGGACGGCGCGGTCTGCGGCAACTTGGCGCGCGCCTCGATCGCCGCCGCCAGACGCGCGATCGTCGGCGTGTCGTGCAGCTGGGTGGCGCCGATGTCGAGGCCGATCGCGCCCAGCACCGTCGCGCGCAGGCGCGCCGCGAGCAGGGAATGGCCGCCGAGCGCGAAGAAATCGTCGTCGCGGCCGATCGACGGCAGCTGCAGCACCTCGGCCATGCACGCTGCGACCATCTGCTCGGTCGGCGTGCGCGGCGCCGACGCGCGGGCGTCGATCGTCGAGATCTCGCGCCCCGACGCGGTCGCCGGCACCGTCGCCGGATCGGGCAGGCGCCGGCGGTCGATCTTGCCGTTGGGCAGGAGCGGCAGGCTCGCGAGCGGGACGAAGAGGCTCGGTACCATCGGTGCGGGCAGCTGCGCGGCGACGTGCCGGCGCAGATCCGCGACGTCGAGCGGCGCCGCGTCGCGCTTGGGCTCGACGTAGGCCACCAGCTGCTTCGCCGCGCCCTCGCCGCGCGCGACGATCACCGTCTGCTGGACGTCACTGCGCCGCGCGAGCACCGCCTCGATCTCGCCCAGCTCGACGCGGAAGCCGCGGATCTTGACCTGGTGATCGAGGCGGCCGAGAAAGTGCAGGACGCCCGCTGCGTCGCGCCGCACGCGGTCGCCCGTGCGGTAGCGGCGCGCGCCCGGCGTCGTCGCGAGCGGGTCGGGACGGTAGCGCGCGGCCGTGGCCGACGGCCGGCCGAGATAGCCGCGGCTGACGCCCGCGCCGCCGAGCCACAGCTCGCCCGCCTCGCCGTCGATCGTCGGCGCGCCGCGCGCATCGAGGACGTCGGCGCGCGTACCCGGCAGGGGCAGGCCGATCGAGGGCTCGTCCGAGACGCCCGCGGGGACCTGCGTCCCGGTGGAGTAGGTGGTGTCCTCCGACGGGCCGTAGAGGTTGTAGACGCGCGCCGTCGGACGCTGGGCGTGGATGCGGTCGACCAGCGCGCGCTTGAGCGGCTCGCCGGCCAGGTTGACGACGCGCACGCCCGCCGGCAGCGCGTCGAGCGCGACCAGTTCGCCGATCGCCGACGGCACCGTGTTGATCAGCGTCACGCGATCGCGCGTCGGCAGATCGGCGAGCTGCAGCGCGTCGCGCGCGAGCACCGCCACAGCGCCGCGGCTGAGCGGCAGGAAGAGCTCGAAGATCGACAGATCGAAGCACACCGACGTCGCCGCCAAGGTGCCGCGCAGGTCGTCGTCGTCGAAGACCGTCTGCGCCCAGTCGAGCAGATGGATCGCGCAGCGGTGCGAAATCGCGACGCCTTTCGGTCGCCCGGTCGAGCCCGAGGTGTAGATCAGGTACGCCAGGCGGTCGGGGCCGATCGTGCGGTCGAGATCGTGGATCCACGCGTCGTCGGTCGGGAGATCGTCGAGCGCGAGCCGGTCGAGATCGATGCGCGTGAACGACGGCGCGTCGCCGTCGGCCGGCGACGGCAGCGCGACGTCGCTGCGCGTGATGACCCAGCGCGCCTGCGCGTCGGCCAGGGCGAAGGCCGTGCGCTGGGCCGGATAGGCCGGATCGAGCGGCAGGTACGCGCCGCCCGCGGCCATCACGCTCAGCAGCGCGGTCGGCAGATCGAGATCGCGCGGCAGGCAGACGCCGACCGGCGCGTCGGGGCCGACGCCGAGGCTGCGCAGATGTCGGGCCAAGCGCGCGACCCGACGCGCGAGCGCGCCGTAGGCGATCGCGCTGCCGTCGGGGGCGAGCAGCGCGATCGCCTCGGGCGTGCGCGCCGCCTGGCGCAGCATGCGCGCGTGGAGCGTGACCGCGGCGGCGCGGGCTTCGGGCTCGTGGGAAGGCGTGAACATAGCGTCCGTACTTTACGCGCTGTTCCGCCGTGAGGTTGCCGTCGAAACGGCGTTCGATGGGCCTACGGTGCGATCGTCTCGGCCCAGGACGAGGTCGAGCCGCTCTCGAAGCCGTCGCCGAAGACGAAGCCGTCGGGCGTGCGGAAGGTCGGCCGCAGGATGAAGAGGCCGCGGTTGATGTCGCTCACCAGCACCAGGCCGCTCGGCAGGAACGGATAGGTCGACCACGCGCCGTCGAAGCCGTTGCCGTCGGCTTCGGGGTAGGTGTCGAAGAACGCCGCTTCCTCGAGCGTGCCCGTGGCTGCATCGACGATCTCGAGCACCCGCAGGCCGCGCCGGTAGTTGGCCTGATAGGTGTAGCGGCCGAGCACGTACTGGTTGTGGTCGACCGACGGCCCGTCGGCGTCGAAGTGGTTCAGCATGCTTGCGTTGGCCGGATCGCTGACGTCCCAGACGTAGGTGCGCGTGTTATGGCCGAAGTTGAACTCGTCGATCTCGTCGTCCTGGATGAACAGGCGATGGTCCTCGGTCAGCCAGCCCTGATGGGCGTAGGCCGAGCCCTCGTAGGTCGTGCGCGAGAGCTGCACGGGATTCGACTTGTCGGTGACGTCGACGACGGTCAGCGTGTCCTCGTTGGCGGCGAAGCAGAGCTCGCGGCCCTGGTAGGCAGCGGCCGGGCCGGCATAGATCACGCACTGGGCGTCGTGGGTGTAGCCGTCGGCGTCGAAGCAGCCGAGGAACGACGGACTGGTCGGCGTCGACAGGTCGATCATGTGCAGACCGCCCGCGCAGGTCTCGCTGCCGACCGCGTAGGCGGTGTCGCTGTCCTCGTTGATCATCAGGTTGTGGGCGCGGTTGAGGCCGTCGTAGACCGTCACCGGCGCGAGGGTTGCCGGCGTCGTGGTGAGACCGCGCAGCGCGCTCAGGTCGAAGACCTGCATGCCGTGGGCGCCGTTGAAGTCGGCGACGACGTAGGCGTATTGCCCCAGCACCTTGACGTCGCGCCAGGTGCTGCTGCCGGTTTGGGTCGGCAGATTGGCGGCGTAGACCGGCGCGGTCGGATCGCTCAGGTCGAGCACGGCGACGCCGTTGGAGCGGCCCATCAGCGCGTATTCGACGTTGGTCACCGGATCGACCCAGCCCCACAGATCGTTGCCGGTGCCGCCGCCGATCGCCGGCAGCTGGACGACGGCGAGCAGGTCGAGGCCGCTGCAGTCGAAGATGTCGGCCTGGCCGCCGGCGCAGCCGGTCGCACCCTCGAGGGTGTAGGTGATCATTTCGCGCGGACCGCCGTGGGCCATGAGCGCGAGCTTGGGGTCGTCGTCACCGACGGGGTCGTGCGAGCGCAGATCCTTCGGGACGTGACAGGGATACGCGGCCGGCGCCAGCGCCGCGAGCAGAAGCGCGCACGCAGCGAGGGGGACGCCGGCCGGGCTGACAGCAGACGAGAAAAATCGATTGTGATGCATACGTTCTAGCGTACGCCCGTGCCGGTTGGGCGCGCAAGCGCTGCGCGACGCCGCTCAGCGGGGCTGCGGAGCGATCGTGAAGCGGTAGCCGACGCCGCGCACGCTGTGGATGTGGCGCGGACGATTGGCGTTCTCCTCGAACGCCTTGCGCAGCGCGACGATCACGTTGTCGACGACGCGCGTGTTGGGATGGTTGGGCAGCTCCCACACGCGCTCGAGCAGCGCGCGCCGGGTGACGACCGCGTCGGCGTTTTCGGCGAAGACGCGCATCACCGCGACCTCTTTGCGCGACAGCTCGACGACGCCGGTCAGGGTCTGCGCCTGGAAGGTGCGAAAGTCGATCCAGAACGGGCCGAACGTCAGCCGATCGGGCGCGTCGTCGCGCGCATCGTCCGCCGCGGGCTCGGCCGGCGCCGACGCCCGCTGCCACGCCGCGCGCCGCAGCAGCACCTCGACCCGGGCGAGGAATTCGGCCAGGTCGAAGGGCTTGACCATGTAGTCGTCGGCGCCGATCTTGAGGCCGTAGACGACGTCGTCGGGCTGGTCGCGGGCGGTCAGCATCAGGATCGGCGTGCGGTCGCCGTCGCGGCGCAGGCGCTGGCAGATCTCGAAGCCGTCGAACACCGGCAGGCGGACGTCGAGCACGATCAGGTCGTAGCCGCCCTCGGCGCGCGCGGCCTCGGCGCGCTGCAGCGCGTCGCCGCCGTCGGCCGCGTGGTCGACGCGGTAGCCCTTGCGCCGCAGCGTCAGCTTGAGGCCGTGGGCGATCGCCTCTTCGTCTTCGACCACCAGCAGCCGCGGCGGATGCGTTTCGGCGCCAGCAGGATCGAGCAGCGGATTCACGCGCGCGGTCGCTCCCGGTCGCGATCGGTCGGGTCCGCGTCGTGGACGATCGGCGGGCGGGCGATCGGCGGCAGGCGGATCTCGAAGCGGGTGCCGCGCCGATCCTCGGTGGAGGTCGCGCGGATCGTGCCGCGCATCTGGCGCACGAGGCCGCGCACGATCGACAGGCCGAGGCCGGTGCCGGCATGGCGCCGGCGCGGTGACGCGGCCGCGTCGTCGTCGTGCGGCACGCGGCCGCGCAGCTCGCGACCGATGCGGTAGAAGCGGTCGAAGATCTTGCCGAGCTCGCCGCGCGGAATGCCGATGCCGTCGTCGGCGACCACGATCTCGGTGCCGTCTTGGCCGTCGGTGATGGCGACCTCGATGCGTCCGCCGGGATCGGTGAAGCGCACGGCGTTGCTGATCAGGTTGTCCATCACGCGCTCGAGGCCGTCCGAGGTCGCCATCACCCACGCGCGGGTCTGGACCTCGAAGCGCAGATCGATGCGGCGCACGTCGAAGCGGCCGCGGGCGGCCTGCTGGTATTCGTGGAAGAAGTTGCGCAGATTGATCGGCGCGAGCTCCTCCTGATCGCGTCCGGCCAGGCGCCGGCTGCTCTCGAGCAGGTTGTCGACCAGCAGGCCGACGCGATCGGCCTCGGCGACGATGTAGCCGAGCGAGCGCTTGCGCTCGGCGCGCGCATCGTCGTCGTCGCGGTCGCCGCCGGGCGCGTCGTCGTCGAGGGCGAGGCTCTGCGCGTGCAGCTTGATCGCCGCCACCGGCGACTTGAGCTCGTGGGTGATGGTCGAAAAAAACGCCTCCTGCTTGCGCGCGTAGCGGCGCTCGGCGAGGGTCAGCGCGAGCAGCGAGGTCAGGGCCACGATCACCAGGAAGAAGAGCGCGGCGCCGGTCGACTGGATGAACCAGTGGAAATGATTCCACTCGACGCCCAGCCGGCCGATCAGCTGATTGATCTCGCTGTCGAAGCGCTGCACGACCAGCACCCAAAAGACCAGCAGCGCGGTGGTGGTGGCCAGCGCGAGCAGATAGATCACATGGATGATCAGGCTGGGAATATTGCTGCTGCGACGAGGAAGCATGAGGCGAATGGAGAGATGCGCGCGATCGAGGAGACGGGCGATGGCCGGCGCGCGATCGACCGGATGCCTGACAGTCTAACGAATGGCGGCGGGCGCCGTGTCGAGGTTTTGTGACAGAGATGTGACATTTGGCGGCGCCCGGCCGGCGGACGCGCGCGGACCTGACAATTCGCTCACGGAGAAGGACTGCCGCGCGGCGCCGCCAAGCGAGATACTGAAGAAGCTTTCGTGCGCCGATCTGTGCGCCGAAACGTCGTCCAACCACACCTTCGCCATCATGAGCACCGACCTCAACGTTCCCATCCGCACCGTCCTCGTCGACGATGAACCGCTCGCACTCGACAAGCTGCGCGGCTTCCTCGAATCGTCGGCGCAAGACGTGGTGATCGTCGCCACGGCGAGCGACGGCGCCAGCGCGGTCGAGGTGATCGAGGCGCATCAGCCCGATCTCATCTTCCTCGACATCCAGATGCCCGAGATCGACGGCTTCGAAGTGCTGCGCCAGCTCGTCTCGCCGCGTCCGGCGGTGGTCTTCGTCACGGCCTTCGACCAGTACGCGCTCAAGGCGTTCGAGGTCCACGCGATCGACTACCTGCTCAAGCCCTACGACCGGGAGCGCTTCGAGGACGCGCTGAAGCAGGCGCGCGCCGCGGTCGGCCAGCGCCGGGCCGACGCGCTGCAGCATCGCCTGACCGCGCTGCTCGACGACCTGACCCAGCAGCGGCGCGCGGCCGATGCGCCCGAGCGCCTGGCGGTGAAGACCAGCGGCAAGGTGGTGTTCGTCGACGTCGACGACATCGACTGGATCGACGCTGCCGGCAACTACGTCCGCCTGCACGTCGGCGGCGAACACCATCTCATGCGCGACACGATGGCCCATCTCGAAGCGCGCCTCGATCCGCGCCGCTTCCTCCGCATTCATCGCTCCACGATCGTCAACATCCAGCGCATCCGCGAGCTGCAGCAGCAGTTCCACGGCGACTACCTGGTCGTGCTCGACAACGGCCAGCGGCTGACCCTCAGCCGCAGCTACCGCGACCGGGTGCAGGAGCTGATCGCCCCCGCGGGCTGATCGGATTGCCATCGTGACCGTGACGTCCACCGCCTCGCCGACCGACGCGTCCACCGCGTCCGACGCGCGCGATCGCAAGCTCGAGCACATTCAGCTCTCGCTCGACGCGCGCATGCAGCTCGACGCGCGCTATTTCGATCAGCTGCACTTCGTGCACGAAGCGCTGCCCGAGATCGATCTCGACGCGATCGACACGTCGACCACGTTTCTCGGCAAGCCGCTGCGCGCGCCGATCCTGATTTCCTGCATGACCGGCGGCACCGACCGCGCCAGCGCGATCAATCGCCATTTGGCCGAGGCCGCCGAGCGCACTGGCGTCGCCCTCGGCGTCGGCTCGCAGCGCAAGGCGCTCGAGGATCCGGCGACCGCGGCCACGTTCTAGGTGCGCGCGCACGCGCCGACCGTGCCGGTCATCGGCAACCTCGGCGCCGTCCAGCTCAACTACGGCTGCGATCTCGACAGCTGCCGCGAGGCCGTGGCGATGGTCGGCGCCGACGCGCTCGCGCTCCATCTCAATCCGCTGCAGGAGGCGCTGCAGCCCGAGGGCGACGTCGACTTCTCCGATCTGCTGCCGAAGATCGGAGACGTCGCCGCGGGGCTCGACGTGCCCGTGATCGCCAAGGAGGTCGGCAGCGGGATTGCGCCGTCGACCGCGCGCGCGCTGCGCGACCACGGCGTGACCTGGATCGACGTCGCCGGCCTCGGCGGCACCAGCTGGGCGCGCATCGAGGCCGCCCGCCGCGAGGACGTCGCGCTCGGCGAGCTCTTCGCCGGATGGGGCATCCCGACGCCACAGGCGATCCGCGATCTGGCCGCGCTCGACGGCATTGCCGTGATCGGCAGCGGCGGCGTGCGCTCGGGCGTCGACGTCGCCAAGGCCCTGGCGCTCGGCGCCGAGCTGGTCGGCCTCGCGCAGCCGTTCCTGGCGCCGGCGATCGAAAACGCCGACGCGGTCGTCGAAGCGATCGAGCGCCTCGTGCGTACTTTGCGCATCGCGATGTTCTGCGTCGGCGCGCGCGACCTTGCCGCCCTGCGCCAGATGCCGCTCGTCGCGCGGGCGCCCTGGTCGCCGTTCGACGGCGCGCCGGTGAATGCGCACACGATTTCACATCCGTTTTCGTCCACGTCCCAGCCCGGGACCGAACCCTGAAGAGACCATCATGCATGAAGCGACTACCGTCATGACGCCGGTCGACGAACGTGAGCAGCTGATCGACGACCTGGCCTCGGGCCGCACCGGCCTCCATCGCGTGCCGGGCGCCTACGACGCCGACGAACGGCTGGCGATCCGGCGCGAGGCGCTGGAGCGTCGCACCGGCAGCGGGCCGCTCGAGCACATGGGCACCTATTCGCTCGACGCCGAGCGCGCCTCGACGCGCAACTGCGAGAACATGATCGGCGTGGCGCAGGTGCCGGTCGGCGTGATCGGTCCGCTGCATCTGAACGGCGAGTACGTCGATCCCGACGAGCCGCTGATGGTGCCGCTGGCGACGACCGAGGGCGCGCTGATCGCCAGCACCAACCGCGGCTGTCGCGCGCTGCGCGAGGCTGGCGGCGCGACCGTGCGGGTCGACAACGTCGGCATGACGCGCGCGCCGGTCTTCCGCACCGCCGGCATCGCCCAGACCCACGCCTTCGTGCAGTGGGTGCGCGAGAACGAAGACGAGATCCGCAGCTTCTGCGAGGCGACCTCGAACTACCTGACGCTGCACGAGATTCGTCCGCAGGTCGTGGGCTCGACGGTCTTTCTGCGCTTCCGCTTCGACACCGGCGACGCGATGGGCATGAACATGGTCACGATCGCCTGCGACCGCGTGATCGACGAGCTGATCGAGCCGGCCACCGGCGTCGAGTGCATCTCGCTCTCGGGCAACGTCTGCGTCGACAAGAAGCCGGCGGCGATCAACTTCATCGAGGGCCGCGGCAAGCGCATCGTCGCGGAGGTCGTGCTCGACAAGCAGGTGCTGACGCGGGTGCTCAAGACCACCGCGCGCGCCCTGGTCGAGGTGCAGTACCGCAAAAACCTGATCGGCTCGATCGCCGCGGGCTCGATGGGCTTCAACGCGCACTACGCCAACATCCTGGCGGCGCTCTTCATCGCCACCGGTCAGGATCCGGCGCAGGTGGTCGAGGGTTCGATGGGCGTGACCTGCATCGAGCCGCGCGGCCCCGAGGGCGTGATCGCCTCGGTGACCCTGCCCGACGCGCCCGTGGCCGCGATCGGCGGCGGCACGTCGCTGGGCACGCAGGCCGAGGCGCTGCGCATGATCGGCATCGCCCCCGATCCGACGCGCCCGGGCGCGGCGGCGATGCGCTTCGCCGAGATCGTCGGCGGCGCGGTGCTGGCGGGCGAGCTCTCGCTGCTCGCCGCGCTCACCTCGCGCGATCTGGCGCGCGCCCACGAGAAGCTGGGCCGCGGCGGCGAGGGCGCGGCCAACCCCTGAGCCGATCCGATCGCGCGCGGCCTGCGCGCGATCGCACGCACCGATGACCCTCCGCGCCTCCGCGCCCGGCAAGCTGATCCTCAGCGGCGAGCACGCCGCGGTTTACGGGCATCCGGCCCTGGTCGCGACGATCGACCGACGCCTCGACGTCGCGCTCGAACGCCTCAGCGCGCCGCCGACCGGCGCGTCGGCCGTCGATGCGGTCCTGCTCGAGCTGCCCGATCTGACGCCGACGCCGATCGTGACGTCGTGGACGGCGCTGCGCGACGCGGCGCGCGCGGCCCGCGATCGCTGGCGCGCGTACCGCGACGATCCCGCGACGGGCTCGATCGCCGACGTGCGCGCCGGCGCCGGCGTGGTCGAACTCGCATGCGGCGAGGCGCTGCTGCATCTCGAAGCCCGCGGCGGCGCGCCCGTCGTCGGGCGCCCGGCGCGCCTGCGCGTGACCTCCCAGATTCCGGTCGGCGGCGGCTTCGGCAGCTCGGCGGCGGCGGCGACGGCGACCGCCGCGGCGGTGTTGCACGCCCTGGCCCCCGATCGACCGTGGTCGTCCGACGACGCCGGCCGCGCGGCGATCGCCGACGTCGCGCTCGAGGCCGAGCGGCGCCAGCACGGCGCACCATCCGGCGTCGACGGTGCGACCGTGCTCCACGGCGGCCTGCTGTGGGCGGTGCCGGCGTCGGATGCGTCGGGCGCGATCGGTCGTCCGACGCGGACGCCGCTGCGGCCGTCGATGGCGCAGCTGGCGCGCTTTCGCGTCTACGACACCGGTCCGCCGGCCGAGTCGACGGGCGAGGTGGTGGCGGCCGTGGCCGCGCGTCGGCGCGCCGCGCCCGCGCAGGTCGACGCGACGCTCGACGTCATCGCCGACGCCACCCGCACGCTGCGCGATCGGCTGTGCGACGCCGACGCCGACGCTGACGACACCGCGCCCGATCCGCAGGTGATCGCCGCCGTTCGCCGGGTGCACGGTGCGCTCTGCGCGCTCGGCGCGGTGCCGGAGGCGGTTCGGCGGTGCGCGACCGAGATCGAAACGCGCGGCGGGGCGGCAAAAATCTCCGGTGCAGGATCGATCCTCGGGCCGGGCGCGGGCGCACTTCTGGTCTATGATCGAGGGCCGACGCGGGCGCGGGCCGACCGGATCCACGAGGCGGTCGACCCGACGGACGCGATCGCGTCGCTGCAGCCGCTCGAGGTGCGGCTGGGCGGCGACGGTCTGCGCTTCGACCGCGGTTCCTGAGCCGACGACCGTGCCGGTCGTCGCGTCATTCATTTGTCTTTGCACCCGATCGTCGCACTTCGAGGTTCCCGTCCGTGTCCACGTCCACGCCCGCCACCGTCTCTGCACCGTCGAATATTGCTTTCATCAAATATTGGGGTGCGCAGAATCTGAAGCGCGCCATCCCGGTCAATCCGTCGATCTCGATGACGCTCGACCGCTGTCGCAGCCGCTGCACCGCCCGCTTCGTCGAGGGCGCGGGCGATCACACCATTCTCCTGCGCGACGCCGGCGGCACGTTCCAGCCCGCGCCGCCGGCGTTTGCCGACCGCATTCGCGCCCATCTCAAGCGCCTGACCAGCTGGGCTGACGTGCGCGGTCATTTCCACATCGCCACCGAGAACACCTTTCCCGCAGCGGCCGGTATCGCCTCGTCGGCGTCGGGCTTTGCGGCCCTGACGCTGGCGGTGCTGGCGGCCCTCGATCGGCGCGATCTGTCGATGCCGGAGCGCTCGAACCTGGCGCGCCTCTCGG
>JBCCOR010000038.1:0-14372 GCA_039025295.1 Acidobacteriota bacterium | reverse complement strand
TGGTCGGGGACGACCGGTTGGCCTCGTCGGCGAAGCGCTCGCCGACGTAGCGCACGCCGCCGGCGGCGGTCAGCGTACCGCGCAGGACGTCGTCGAAGCGTCGGCTCAGCCACAGGCGGGCGGCGTGCTCCGGAATCCACGCGGCGGTGTTGCCGCTCAGATCGATGCCCTGGTCGGCGAAGCGGGTCAGCTCGGCGTCGGTGTAGGCGTAGGTGAAGAGCCAGTTGAACAGGCTGCTGGCGCGGCCGCCGACCAGCTCGAGCTCGACGCCGCGGCTGCGCTGATCGCCCTGCTGAGCGATGAAGCCGGTGGCGTCGGTGATCGGCAGGTTGTCCTTGGTCAGCTCGTAGACGCTCAGCTGAGCGCGCAGCGCGCCGTCGAGCAGCGCGCCCTTGACGCCGACCTCGAACTGTTCGCCGATCTCCGGCTGGCGATCCTGGGCGATCACCGTCGACGACGGCGGGCTGAACGATTCGCCGTAGTTGGCGAAGAGCGAGAAGGTCTCTGTCGGCGTCCAGACCAAGCCAGCGAACGGGCTGACCTCCTCGTCGGTGCGCGAGAAGCCGCTGGTGCCCTCGTCCCAGCTGACGCGGTCGAAGCGCACGCCGAGCGAGACGTGCCAGGTGTCACCGAAGTGGATCGTGTCGAGCACGTAGGGCGCGATGATGTCGGCCGTGGTGTCGCCCGCAAAGCCGATGCCCGGAATGAAGAAGATCGGCTCCGTCGCCGTCTCGACCGGGTTGTCGAGGTCGAGCGCGGGCAGCAGGCCGAACTGCAGGTCGAATTCGTCCTGCTGGCGTTCGAGCTCGATGCCGACGACCAGATCGTGGCGCACGCCGCCGCCGCTCGAATCGCCGAACAGACCGCGCAGCTCGAGGCGGTTGCCGACGAACTCTTGCTCGTCGTCGAGCGCGCTCAGCAGCCGGCCGACCGCGAAGCCGCCGAAGCCGTTGGGGAAGGCGCCGAGCAGCAGCGTGCCGCGGGCTTCCCAGTCGAGGTTGCTGTAGAACAGGCGGTTGTGCAGCGTCAGCCGGTCGTTGATGCGGTGATCGAGCTCGACGTGGACGCGGGTCGATTCCTGATCGGTGCGGTCGAAGGGCGAGCTGTAGTTGCGCGTGCGCGGCACGTCGGGCACCGCGCCGTCGGTCAGGCGGATCGGCAGGCCGGCGTCGCTGTTGGCCTCGTGATGGTAGAGATCGGCGCTGATCGTCAGCTCGGTGCGTTCGCCGAGCGGTGCGGTGAAGGTCGGGTTGACGCCCCAGCGCTCGAACTCGCGGCCGTCGCGGTAGCCGTCGCCCTCGTGGAAGAGGCCGTTGAGGCGGAAGCCGCCGCGGCCGTCGTCGCGTCCGCGGTTGAGGTCGAAGGTCGCTTTGGCCTGGCCGTCGTCGCCGCCGAAGAGGCCGATGCGCGTCACCGGATCGGCGATCGGACGCTTGCGGATCAGGTTGACCGCGCCCGACAGCGCGCTGCCGCCGTAGAGGAAGCCCGCCGGTCCGCGCACGACCTCGACGCGTTTGAGGTTGTACATCGGGTAGAGCGTCGCCTCGGGCTCGCGCGCGCCGTCGAGCATCAGAAGGCCGCTCGACGTCGACTCGAAGCCGCGCAGGTAGAAGAGATCGCTGGTGCCGCCCTGGCGATGACCGGTCGCGCCCGGAATGTTCTCGAGCACGTCGGAGACGGTGGTCGCGTTCTGCTGCTCGATCAGGCGGTTCGACAGCGCCGAGACCGCCAGCGGCTGCAGCCGCACGGGCGTGGAGAACACCGTGCCGGTGGTGGTTTCTTCCGGCACGTAGGGCACGCTGCCCTCGATCGTCACTTCGTCGTCGATTGCCGGCGTTTCCGCGCGGTCGCTGTCGTCGTCGTTGTCGGTTTGGGCCAGGAGCGGCGCGGTGAGCAGGAGCAGGGCGAGAAGACAAGCGGTCCACGCGCGGTGGATGAGGGAAGACGCGGTGCGATGCAAGGCGAGAGTCTCATGGGAAGAGGAACGGTGACCGCGCGCGAGGGCGCGAAGGGGACTGCGCACGACTACGGCAGCCGTGCGCGAAAGTTGCTGCGCGCGCCGCGACCGCGCGGCGCGATGCCGGGGCGACCGATCAGCGGCCGGCGCGCGAGCTCTCGCCGCCGGAAGTGGACACTTTCAGGCTGATCAGCTCTTTCTCGTTGCGGATCAGCAGCTGACCGTCGTAGAGCGTCGGCGCAGTCCAATGCTTGCCGCTGAGCATATCGGTCGACGCCTTTTCGACGTAGCCCGTCGGACTGGCCTCGACCAGCGCCAGCTTGCCGCGATCGCCGAGCACGATCAGATGGCCGTCGGCGTAGATCAGCGAGCCGTGGCCGAAGCCGCGCGCGCGCCAGCGGGTGTCGCCGGTGGCCGGATCGATCGCCTTGAGGATGCTGTCGTCGAAGCCGTAGATCGTGCCGTCGTGCAGCACCGACGAGCTGTACTGATTCTTCATGCCGCGGCCCTTCCAGGCGGTCTCGACCGCCAGGCTGCCGTCGGACCGCTTGGCGACCTGCAGCACGATCGCGCCGACGTCGTAGCCCGACGAGATGAAGATCTTGTCGGGCGCGAGGAAGATCGGCATGGCCGCGTTGACGTCGTAGGAGGTGCGCCACGGGCGCTGCCAGAGAACGGTGCCGTCGTCGGGCTTGACGCTGATAATCTCCTCACCGGCGAAGAACACCGCTTGGCGCACGCCGCCGAGGGTGACGTCGAGCGGGGTGGCGTAGCCCGGCTTGCCGCTGCCGGTGTGCCAGGCGACCTTGCCGTCGGCGAGGTTGAAGGCGACGATCAAATAGCCGCGCTTGCCGCCGACGTTGTGCAGCAGCAGATCGTCGACCACGAGCGGCGACGACGAAATGCCCCAGGTCGGGATGCGCGCGTCGAAGCGATCGGCGAGGTCGTGCTGCCAGCGCACCTTGCCGGTGGCCGCGTCGAGCGCGACCAGCGCGCCGAGCTCGCCGACGGCGTAGACCACGCCGTCGTGCACGGTCGGCGTTGCGCGCGGGCCGTCGCCGAATTGATCCCTGCGCTCCTTGCCCAGGCGATGGGTCCACAGGCGCTTGCCGGTGCTGGCATCGAACGCGCCGACGTGGCTGCTGCCGCGCTCACCGAAGAGCGTGAACAGTCGGCCGTCGACGGCCGAGATGGACGAGAATCCGCTGCCGAGCGGCACCCGCCAGTTGACCGACGGGCCGTCGGCCGGCCAGCTCGACGCGAGCGCTGCGCCGTCAACCTTGCCGGTCTGCTGCGGCCCGCGGAACTGCGGCCAGGCGTCGGGATCGGCCTGGTTCGTGGCGCCCTGTGCGAACGCGATGCCCGCGGCGAGCAGCGCGATCGCGAGCGTGATCAGGAGTGCGTGCGGGCGCGGTGCGGACGATGTCGTCGTCATGAAGAGCCTCCGGGGCGGTCGACGATGGAGCGAGCGAAGTGCCGATAGATGAATACGTGAAGAGGACGACGGTCGGGCCGAGCGGCGCGCATCGCGATGGCTGCGGTCGCCTTCAGGTGTAGCGTGCGTTCTGGTGCCGTTCGGCGTAGAACGACGGCAGCAGCATGTCGACCTGCAGCAGGCCGGCGCGGGTGAGCGCGACCGCGCGGCCGTCGTCGACGACGTGCATCAGGTCCTGCGCGGCGAACGCGTCGAAGACGGTGGCGTAGCGCGCGGCGACGTCGACGTCGAACTTCGCGCCGAGCGCGGCGAGATCGACCCGGCCGAGCTTGAGCTGCAGGATCAGCTCGCGGGTCAGCTTCTCGTCGTCGCCGAGGGCGTAGGCGCGGTTGAGCGGCAGCTCGCCCGCCTCGACCGCGCTCAGGTAGGGATCCCAGCCGCTCAGGTTCTGGCCGTGCACGCCGCTGACGTGGCCGAACGACGCGATGCCCGTGCCGAGCAGATCGGCGCCGTGCCAGAGGGCGTCGCGGTAGCGGAAGGCGCTGGCGTCCTTGCCCGGCTTGAGCAGCGTGTAGCCGCTCGAGACGATGTAGCCGGCCTGGGTGAAGGTCTCGATCGCGTAGTCGTGCCATTCGCGCTTCAGGGCCCAGTCGGCGACCTGCGGCGCGTCCTCGTCGTCGCGCAGGATGCCGCGCGAGAACACCGTGTTGAACGGCAGCTCCATCTGGTAGATGGTCAGGCTGTCGGGCTCGATCTCGAGCGTGCGGTCGACCGTCTCGCGCCAGTTGTCCCAGGTCTCGCCGACCAGGCCAGCGATCAGATCGACGTTGAGCTGCGGGAAGTCCTGCGCGCGGATCCACGGCAGGCAGCGGTGGATTTCCTCGGTGCGGTGGGCGCGGCCGTTGATCTCGAGGATCTCGGGATCCCAATTCTCGATGCCCAGGCTGATGCGCGTGACGCCGATGTCGCGGATCGTCTCGACCTTGGTCGCGGTCAGCGTGCCAGGCTCGCATTCGAAGGTCACTTCCTTCGCCCGATCCCACGGCATCACCGCCTTGACCCGATCGACCAGGGCGCGCAGATGCTTGGCGGCAATGTACGACGGCGTGCCGCCTCCGAAATAGACGAAGTCGAGCGGGCGGTTCTGCGTCACCGGCTGCGCGGCATAGTGCTCGACCTCGCGCGCGAGCGCGTCGAGATAGCGCTGGATCTGCTCGGCGTTGCGGTCGACGTAGACGCGGAAGTAGCAGAATTTGCAACGCTTGCGGCAGAACGGGATGTGCATGTAGAGGCCGAGCGGCGCGTCGGGCCGCGCCGGCTGGCCGACCGCGTCGAGGTAGTTCTCGTTCTGGTCCGGCGACCAGAACGAGAACGGCGGATAGTTCGAGACGAAGACGCTGCCGACCTCGGTCTTACCGTGGTCGGGCACCTCGAAGTCCGCGGGCGCGCGGGTGTTGGGATCGGCCGGCTGGGCGATCGAATCGACCGGATGGGCGGCAGACGAGGCGTCGCGGATGACGGGATCGCTCACGGTTGGGCTCCTGCGGGGGAAGCGGTCGTTGCGCCGGCGTCGCCGAACGCGAAGAGGGTGCCGCCGTCGCCGCCGATCACCAGATGGCCTTCGGCGACCGCGGGCGAGGCGACGAAGCCTTCGCCCGCCGCGTACTCCCACGCCACCGCGCCGTCGCTGCGCTGGAGCAGCACGAGGGTGCCACGGGTGTCGGCGATCGCCAGGCGCGGGCCGATCACGACCGGTGAGGCGTCGAAGCGAGCACGGCTGCGGTGGGTCCAGTGCGCCTTGCCGGTCTTGGCGTCGATGGCGTGCACCATCTTGTCGCGACCACCGATGTAGAGCGTGTCGTCGATCAGGGCGGCCGAGCTGTAGAAGGGGAAGGCACGCTGCGGATGGCGATAGGTCCAGCGCGGTGGATCGTTCTCGAGATCCGGCGGTGGTTCGGTGCTGCCGTCGGCGCGCTTGGGCGTCGGCTTGTCGTCGACCGAGAGATCGATCGCCACGACGGCGTTGTCGAACGTGCCGAGATAGGCGTAGCGGTCGTCGACCACCGGGCTGGCCGCGGCGTAGCCGCCGAGCGGCGCATCGTGCAGCGGACGGCCATCGCTGCCGCGCAGGACGCGCAGCACGCCGTCGCAGCCGCTGATCACCACGTGCGGCGCGTCGGCGCCGGGCGGGGTCACGATCGCGGGCGTGGCGTGGACGTAGCCGTCGGTTTCGACCGACCAGCGCAGCGTGCCGTCGGTCTCGACCGCGTAGGCGTGGTTGTCGTAGGCGCCGAAGACCAACGCGCCGTCGGGCAGCTGGTTGATGCCGCCCGAGATCCCGGCCTCGGCGTCGAAGCGCCAGCGGACCGCGCCCGTTTTCGCGTCGAGCGCCCACAGCGTGCCGGCCTCGTCGCCGACGTAGACGACGCCCTTCGCCACCAGCGGCGACGACTTGATCTCGCTCTCGGTGGTGTGGGTCCAGCGCACGCTGCCGTCGACCAGGCTGAGCGCGTGCACCGCGCCGTCGAGGGTGCCGACGTAGACGCTGCCGTCGACGATCGCGGCGGTCGATTCGATGCCGAGCGTGCCGAGCGATGCGCGCCAGCGCAGGGCGGGCGCGTCGGCCAGCGTGCTCACCGCGATGCCGTGCGACTGCGGATCGCCGCGGAAGCGGTCCCAGCGGTCGGGCGCAGACGCGTCGGCGGGCGCAGACGCGTCGGTGGGCGCGGGCGCGTTGGCGCGCGCGGCCGATGCGAGCGCCAGCGCCAGCGCGGCGAGCAAGAAGACGATCGTCGGCGCTGCGGCCGGAAGCTGCGGACGCGCCAGACGGCGAACGCGGGCAGACCGGCGTTTCGTCATCGTGCGCCCCGCACCTGTTCGTAGAGCGCGCGGCAGAGCGCGGCGTCGGCCGTGCGCGGGTTGAAGCCGGCGGTCCACTGGGCGGCCGCGTCGTCGGCGAGCGTGTCCAGGGCCGCGTCGTCGAGCGGGCCGACGCCGGCCTCGGTGAGGGTCAGCGGCTGGCCGGTGGCGCGCAGGATGGCTTCGAGCCGATCGGCGAGCGCCGCCGCCGACGGATCGGCGAGGCCGGCGACCCGCGCGAGATCGGCATAGTCGCCGCCGGCCGCTTCGGCGTTGGCGCGCACCACATGGGGCAGCATCATGCCGACCGCGGTGCCGTGCACCATGTCGTAGTGCGCGGTGAGCGGATTGGCGCAGGCGTGCGCGGCGCCGAGCATCGAGCATTCGATCGCGGCGCCGGCGAGATGGGCGCCGAGCAGCATGGCGCGCGGGTGGTCGGCCAGTCGATCGAGGGTTGGCCGATCGGCGACCTGGGTGTCGTCCATGCCGACCGCTTCGTGCGCCGGGCGCGTGCTCTCGCCGTCGACGTCGTCGTTGAAGATGTCGACGTAGGCGGTGGCGTGGGCGTCGAGCAGGCGCCAGGCTTCGCGCGCCAGCATCTGGCTGATCGGATTGCCTCGGCGGCTGACGAAGCTTTCGACCGCGTGCGTGATCGCGTCGATCGCCGTCGCCTGCGCGACCTCGCGCGGCTGACTCGGCAGCACCGAGGGATCGAGAATCACCGTGCGGAAGCGCGCCTTGGGATCGCCGCAGGCCATCTTGCGACCGGTCTCGGTCTGGCTGATCAGCGCGAACGACTGCGCTTCGGAGCCCGTGCCGGCGGTGGTCGGCACGCCGATCGACGGCAGCATGGGCTTGGTGGCGCGGTCGTGCCCCCAGTAGTCCTCCATGCGGCCGCCGTTGGTGAGCAGGAAGTTCACCGCCTTGGCGCAGTCCATGGCCGAGCCGCCGCCGAAGCCGATCAGCAGATCGATGTCGCCGTCGGCGGCGAAGGCGGCGCCGACCGCGGCGCGCACGTGCGCCGTGGTCGGGTTCTCCTCGACCGCGTCGAAGATGTGGACCTTGACGCCGGCGTCGTCGAGCGCCTGGCGCGCGCGCTGCACGTGACCGGCGGCGCGCACGCCGACGTCGGTGACCAGCAGCGCGCGCTTGGCGCCCAGCCGCCGCACCTCGTCGCCCAGCTCGCGCGTGCGGCCGTCGCCGAAGAGCACGCGAATGCTGCCGATGTCGGCCGTCCACGCGCTGCGCAGGTCGAGCGTCGGATCGTAGCGTTCCATCGTCGTGGCGACCACGGTGGCGGTGCGCGGGAGCACGTTGGCGACGCTCATCCGCCAGCCGCCTGCGCCGCGTCGTCGGTCGATCCAGCGACCGCCTGGAAGGCGCGCTGCTGGTAGAGATGGTCGAAGAGATTGCCCTCGTGCGGCTGATCCCACGACATCTTGAAGGTCGGAATGGCGCCGAGGTTGAGGCGATCGATCGCGCGACAGGCCATCGCCTGGCGGCGCGTCGCTGGGTCGTCGGTGATCACCGTGCCGACCAGCGTCGGGCCGAGATGGTCGAAGAGCGCCTCGTTCGACGGCAGCTCGACGACCGAAGCGAACGGAAAGCCGAATTCGGTCTGCGCCGCCGGATGGTTCGGATCGTCGACGTAGAGCAGCGTCGGCCGCAGGAAGGTGCAGCCGCCGGCGACCGCGACGCGCGACACGCCCGGGCGGTGCGCTGCGGTCAGGTCCTCGACGCCGTCCTGCTCGACCAGGCCGTCGATCATCGCCGACACCGCCTCGGCGACCGCCGGATCGGGGAACGACGCGAGCTGCGCGGCCGGATCGTCGAGCGCGCGGGGCTCGATCGCGGCGAGCTTGGCGGCGGCGGCTTCAGCCAGCGCGCGGCCGTTTCCGACCGTCCACACGCCCGAGGCGTTGATGCACGAGCGGCCGCCGTTGCGCGCGATCGAGTCGACCACCAGATCGACGTGCGCGTCGACGTTGGCCGCGGCGTCGGCCGCGACCATCACCTTCGACCAGCCCGGGCCGTGCAGCTGCACCTTGCCCGAGCCGGCCCAGCTCTGCACCGTGCTGGCGTCGCCGAAGAACAGGCTGCGGTCGGTGTGCAGCAGGATCTGGACCGCGCCGTTGTGGTCGGTCGGGTAGATCGACATCGCCTCCGGCGGGCAGCCGGCGGCGCGCAGCGCCTGGGCGATGCGCAGCGGCGTCCACGGCTCGGTGCTGCCGGGCTTGAGCACCAGCGGCGTCTTGAGCACCAGCGACGGCGGCCAGAGGCCGTGCACGCCGGGTGAGTTGTTGGGCAAGACGGCGCCGAGCGCGTCGGCCTGGGGCAGATAGCTGACCATGCGACGGCCTTCCTCGCCCCAGCCGCGGTCGATCACCGCCAGGTCGAGGCCGCGCGTCAGGCCGCCGACCAGATCGCGCATCGACGACAGCACGTCGACGATCTTGAGCAGGTTGGCGTGGCCGAGCGCGACCGGCATGCCGGTGGTGGCGGCGAGCAGCTCGACGTAGTCGTCGGGCGAGAGATGGGCGTCACCCGGGCCGCCGTCGCCGGCGAGCGGCAGCGCGTCTTCGGCGAAGCGCCGGGCGGCGTCTTCGCAGATGCGCACCAGCTCCTCGGCCGGCACGGCGGCGAGGGCGGCCCGGTGCTCGCCCTTGCGTAGCAGATCGCGGCGGATCATGCCGGCGCCGGCCTGGCTGACGGTCGCGACCGGCGCGCCGGTGCGGATGTCGTGCAGCGTGTTGACCTTGAGGCTGCGGTACGGAACGCCCGCGCGCAGTACGGGCACGTGCGGCAGATCGGCCATCAGTACACCCCCACGGCGACCGTCTTGCGCAGCTTGTGGAAGAGGCGCAGGCCGCTGATGCCGTCCCAGGGGAAGTCCTCGGTCGGTCGTTCTCGCTCGCCTTCGTCGCGTTCGAGGAAGCGCGGCATGAAGAATTCCTTGGTCAGCGTGGTCAGGATGACGCGTCCGGTGGCGCCGTAGTCGACCGTCTGGTTCGGATTCTCGGGCTCGACGATCTCGAACACCGCGCGCGGCTGCGGTGCATAGTAGGCGATCGTGTAGTCACCGCTGCCAGCCACGAACGGCCGCGCCGGCGCCAGACCCATCAGCGTGTTGCCATAGACCGGGCGGAAGTCGGCGCCGACCGCCAGCTCCTCGCGCGCGAAGCGGTGGAACTCGGCGTTCATCTCGGTGCCGCCGCAGAAGATGCCGGTGATGCCGAGGCGGGTTGGATCGACCCGCTCGCAGAGCGATTCGAGCAGCTTCGGCGTGGTGAAGAGACAGCGGATCGAGGTGTGTGCGCGCAGGATCTTGAGCGCCTGCGTGATCACGTGATCCTTGTAGCGCTCCATCTCCTCCCAGCGCTTTTCGCGCACCAGGGTCGAGACCCAGCGCGGATCGAGATCGACGTGGAAGGCGATGCCGCCGCGGTGCTGCGCCAGATGCTCGATCGCCAGGCGCAGGCGACGCGGACCGGTCGGTCCGAGCATCAGCCAGTCGGCGCCGGGCGGGAAGGTGGCGTCGTCGAGGGTGTCGCCGAAGAGCTCGTAGTCGGTGCGGAAGTCCTCGACGTTGATGCGGCTCTTCGGCACGCCGGTCGAGCCGCCGGTTTCGAAGACGCTGATCGGCTGGTCGGCGAGGCCCTTCGGCACCCAGCGGCGAATCGGACCGCCGCGCAGCCATTCGTCCTGGAAGTGGCCGAAGCGCTTGAGATCCTCGTAGCCCTGGACGTCGGTGCGCGGATCGAAGTCGAGCGACTTTGCGTGCTCGAGCCAGAAGGGCGTGCCGGTCGCGGGATCGAAATGCCAGCGGACGATCTCGCGCACGTGTGCATCGAGTCGTTCGCGCGCCTCGGCGACGCGCTGGTCGAGGGCGGCGGATGTCTCGGTGGCGGAAGCAGATTCTTGGGCAGCAGCAGCGACAGCGGGCATGGCGATCCTCCGAGGGGGGCTGGATGGGGGCGGCGGCGGAGCGGGGAGCGAGATGGGCGCGACCGGCGGATGGACGGACCGCCGGCCGCGCGGATGGCGTCAGCGCGCGGGCTGGTCAGCGTCGTCGGTCTTTCCCTTGATGCCTTCGGCGAAAGCGAACAAACGGTTTCGACTCAGCACGTAGAGCACGCCATCGTGGGCCACGGGGGTGGTATAAACCGCGCTGCCGACGTTGGCCTCGGCCAGCACCTCCATCTTCTTGCCGGCCTTGAGAATGGCGATGTCGCCGTCCTCGTCGCCGAGGTAGATCTTGCCGTCGGCGACGAAGGGCGAGCCCCAGACCGCGGCGAAGGCGTCGTAGGTCCAGAAGTGCTCGCCGGTCTTGGCGTCGAGGGCGTAGAGGAAGCCCGAGAGATCGGTGGCGTAGACGATGCCGTCGTGGATCGCGGCGGTCGAGATCGTGCGGTTGAAGTCCTCACCGCCGCGGTGCCACACGGCCTTGTCCTGCGCGATCTCGCCGTTCTCGTCGGGCTTGACCGTGGCGTCGATCACCCAGAAGTTGCCCGGGCCCTCGCCGTGCTCGGGATCCTGGCCGACGGCGATGTAGATCAGGCCGTCGTAGACGACCGGCGTGCCGATCAGGTTGTTGCGGGTGCCGGCGCCGCCCAGGCGCCACACCGAGTCCTTCGGGTTGCAGTCGAACGTCCACAGCAGCTTGCCGGTCTTCGGCTCGAAGCTGTAGAGAACGCCGTCGCCGCCCGGGAAGAGCACCTGCGGCACGCCGCCGATCTCGCCGTAGGTCGGGTTCGTCCACGTGCCGTGGAGGATGTTCTCGCCCGGATCGGCGTTCTCCCAGGCGACCTCACCGGTCTTCTTGTTGACCGCCAGGAACGACGGCGCGAACGGCGACGGCACGTTGATGTGGCCCTCGTCGACGCCGTTGCCGGTCGAGACATAGACCAAATCGCCGACGATCAGCGGCGAGCTCGTGGCGAGGTTGTGCGGGAAGACGTCGAGCTCGGCCATCATGTCGAGCGACCACAGGATGTCGCCTTTCTTGTCGTCCTTGTACGTCTCGTCGGTCATGCCCTGGTTGCCGTTGGCCAGGCCGGCGAGATCGATCGCGACGACCTCGGCGCGGTTCGACGTGTAGTAAGCGATGTCGCCCTCGATGATGGGCGTCGAGCACACGCCCTGCAGCGGCCAGTCGTGCAGCTTCGCCTCGGGCAGCTTGTCGTGGACGATCTGCCAGAGGAATTTGCCGCTGTCGACCTCGAAGGCCATGACGACACCCTTGTCGCCCTGGATCTTCTCGTCGCGCTCGCCTTCGTTGTTGGTGCCGATCAGCAGCAGATTGCCCTGGATCACCGGGCCGGCGTAGCTCTGCGAGCCGACCGGCTCCGACCACTTGACGTTCATGCCGGTATCGACGTCGAAGCTCGACGGCAGGTTTTTGCTGACCGGATCGACCATGTTCCGCGACGGCGTGTAGCCGAACATGAGCGGCTCACCGGCCGCCGCGGGCGCCGCGCCGGTGAGGAGGACGGTCGAGAGGACGGCGCCCGAGAGCGCCATGCGGAGCGAGAGGGAGAAAGCTGCGTTCATGGCGTGCGGGTCACCGGGTTGCGGCGTTCGCCAGCGGAGCGCTGGGGAACACCTTGACGTTGTCGAAATGAGCGGGAATGGGGGAGAAGGCGTACAGGCCGGGCGCGCCCTCGCGGATCGGCAGCGGGTCGTCGACCGTGACCGTCCATTCGGCCGGCGGCGTTTCGCCCTGCGGCCAGATCTTGGCGCGCACGACGGCCTTCTCGCCGCCCTGCCCGTCGGGCTCGACGTCGACGCGCATCTGGATGGTGTACCAGGCGTCCATCGACCATTCGAAGTCGAAGCGCTGCGCCATGCGCCGCTCCGACGCCCACGAACGCACCTCGATGCGCTGGTGGTTGCCCTGCAGATCGACGGTGTAGCCGTTGTTGATCAGGCCGACATCGGGCTTGCGGCGTCCTTCCTGCGAGCCCTTGACGTCGGCCTGAATGGTGTAGCCGCTCATCGACGACGGGCCCATGTAGATCGCGGCGCGCGGCGCGTTGCGCGCGGCCTTGGGCTGGAAGAGCACCTTGCGGTCGTCGATCTCGCGCACCTTGGCGCCCTTGCCGCCGCCGAGCCAGCCGCTGAGGAATTTGTCGACCGCGGCGTCGTCGAAGTTCTCCGACCACGGCAGCGGGTTGGCGAGGCGCACGCGCGCGCGACCCTTGAGATCGCCGGCGGCGACGTCGACGAAGCCGGTCTGCACGCCGCGCGCGAGTTCGGCGGCGGTGAACTGCGCCTTGCCGCTGCCATCGATCCCGCCGTTCACGCCGCTGAGCGACCAGGTCAGGTCGGCGGGCGTGGGGACGGCACGCCCCATGGCGTCGAAGGCGCGCACCGAGAACGTGACGTCCTCATCGACGAAGCCCACGACCTCGGCCGGCACCACCTGCAGCGCCGCGACCTGGGCGTCGGCGGGTGCGGGATCCTGATTCAGACTGCTGCACGTCGCGGGTGCGCCGCTGACGAGCGGCTTCGACTTGTCGCCGAGCGCGTAGATGCCTTCTTCAGAGGTGAAGTAAATCTGACCGTAGGCGATCGCCACCGAGCCGTAGATCTCGGCGTAGCGCCCGTCGGACATCTCGAGATGCTCCTTGTCGAGCGGCTCGACGCCGTTCTCGGTGCGCTTCAGGATGACGATATTGCCGTTGGTCTCGGTCAGGTAGATCTTGCCGTCGGCGAGCACCGGCGAGCCCTTGCCGACCGTGCCGTAGTTGTACTCCCAGAACTCCTCACCGGTCTTGACGTCGAGGGCGTGGAGGTTGGCGGAGTTGTCGCCGACGTAGAGCACGCCGTCGTGCAGCACGGGCGAGACGAAGCCGGCGAGCAGCGCGTCGACGCGCCAGCGCTCGTGGGTCTTGGTGACGTCGCCCGTGCCGGTGGCGTCGATCGCGATCACGCGGCCCATCGTGCCGGTGTCGATGTTCTCTTCGCTGTGGCTGATGTAGACCGTCTTGCCGTCGGCCACGGCCGAGCTGTTGAGGCCACGCTGGCTGAGCTGGAAGGTCCAGATGCCCTCACCGGTGCGCGCGTCGACCGCGTGCACCCAGCCGCCGGCGCCGCCGCCGACGAGCAGGCGGCGCCCGTTGACCACGGTGATCACCGGAATCGAGTAGGTGTTGGCGTCGGAAATCGAATGCTTCGAGCTGTAGATCCAGAGGATGTCGCCGGTGCGCTTGTCGAAGGCGTAGTAGCGATGGCGCGGCGGGCCCTGGCCCCAGTTGCTGCCGATCACCGAGATGATCACGCGGTCCTCGTCGACGATCGGCGTGTGGGTGCGTCCGCCGTAGCCCGACATGCGCCCGACGTCCTCGCCGAGGCGCCACGACCAGGCGGTGTTGCCGTCGCGGTCGAAGGCGACGAACGAGCCGTCGACGATCTGCACGTAGAGATGACCGGTCTCCGCATCGCCGGCGACGCTGCCCCAGCCGACGCGGTTCCACGGCACGGTGGTGTTGTGGATGAGGAAGGTGCGGGCCCAGCGCTCTTCGCCGGTGTCGGCATCGAAGCAGGCGACGACCGCCTGGCGCTGGATGTCCTCACCGACGCGGCCGTTGGCGCAGACGCGGCCGTCGAAGACAGCGGGCGTCGAGCGGCCGGTGAAGTCGTTGCGCCAGCGCAGGTTGGTGCCGTCCTGCGACCAGCTGTCGATCAGGCCGGTCATGTCGGACACGCCGTTTTGGTGGACGCCGCGCCACTGCGCCCAGTCGACGGCGGTGGCGGTGCCGGCGGTGAGCAGCAGAGCGAGCAGCAGGAAGAGGGAAACGAGGCTGCGGCGCGGCGCGCCGGGCGAGCAGGACGAACGGGTCGGGGTCATCCGGGGTCCTCGGGTCGGGATCAAGAGGCGTCGAAGCGACGGAGACGATCGAAGCGTGCAGCGAGATCAGGCACGCGTCGCTGGCTGCGTGCCGCGGTGGAAGCGCGGCGGTCAAGCGTGACGAGCGATGCGCAGCCGCGATGCTGAAATCGTGCGCGTTCAGACCTGTTCATCTTATGTACGAGTTCTTGGCGCTGCAAGCGCTGGGGTTGGTTCCGGGCGTGGGTGCCCGCACGGTACTTGGAACGCGGCGAGACGTTCGGGGTTTCGAG
>JBCCOR010000037.1:0-14736 GCA_039025295.1 Acidobacteriota bacterium | reverse complement strand
TGCGACCGAAGCCCCCAGCCACGAGACGAACGCCGCGCCCGACGATGCGCCCGCCCCGGGACGCGTCGAGATCCTCGACGGCGTGGCGTGGATCCATCTCGACGATCCCGTCAAGAACGTCAACACCCTGTCGAGCCGCCACGTCGGCTGGTTCGAGTCGCAGCTCGACGCGCTCGCCCGCGAGCCGCTGCGCGGCCTGGTGTTCATCTCCGACAAGCCGGGCTATTTCATCGTCGGCGCCGACATCGAGGAGATCCGCGACTTCGAGGAGCCCGCCGACGCCAAGGCGGTGATCGCCCGCGGCCATCGCCTGACCAGCCGCTTCGCGACCCTGCCGTTCCCGGTCGTGGCCGCGATCGACGGCGTCTGCCTGGGCGGCGGCCTCGAGCTCTCGCTGGCCTGCGACCGCCGCGTTGCGACCCACGCCGACCACACCAAGCTCGGCCTGCCCGAGGTCCAGCTCGGCCTGGTGCCCGGCCTCGGCGGCTGCGTCCGCCTGCCGCGCCTGATCCCGGTGCCCGACGCGCTCGACATGATTCTCACCGGTCGCCAGGTGACGGCGAAGAAGGCGCTGCGCCTCGGCCTGGTCGACGACGTCTGCCATCCGGCCGATCTGCGCCAGGCCGCGCTCGCCCAGCTCGGCCGCGGCAAGCGCAATCTCGAAGCGCCCGCCAAGAAGAAGGGCAAGCTGTCGCTGGCGCAGAAGGCGACCGACTTCATCGCCCGCACGCCGGCCCAGGGCCTGGTCTACGACAAGGCGCGCGAGTCGGTGCTGAAGAAGAGCGGCGGCCACTATCCGGCGCCGCTGGTCGGCATCCAGGTCGTGCGCGAGGGCCTCAAGCTGCCGTTCCATCAGGCGCTCGAGCTCGAGGCGCACGCCTTCGCCAACCTGGTGACGACCGACGTCGCCAAGGGCCTGATCAGCATCTTCTTCGCCAAGAACGACGTCGACGGACGCGCCAAGGAGATGGCCGCGGGCAGCCGCGACGGCGTCGACGCGATCGGCGTCCTCGGCGCCGGCTTCATGGGCGCCGGCGTCGCCCAGGGCCTGGTGCACAAGGGCTACACCGTGGTCCTCAAAGACCGCGACCACGAGGGCGTCGGCCGCGGCCTGAAGCAGTGCGCCGATCTCTTCCAGGGCCTGGTCAAGCGCCGCCGCTACCGCCCGGTGGAGAAGAAGATCGCCATGAGTCGCCTGCTGCCGGCGGTCGACTACGGCGTCTTCGGCCGCGTGCCGTTCGTGATCGAGGCGGTCTTCGAGGACGTCGATCTCAAGCATCGCGTGATCCGCGAGGTCGAGTCGAACGGCCCTGACGACCTGATCTTCGCCTCGAACACCTCGACGATTCCGATCGGCCGCCTGGCCGAGGCCAGCCAGCGGCCCGAGAACGTCGTCGGCATGCACTTCTTCAGCCCGGTGCACAAGATGCCGCTGCTCGAGATCATCCGCCACGACGGCACCTCCGAGGAGACGCTGGCGACGACGGTCGCGATCGGCGCGAAGATGGGCAAGACCATCATCGTGGTCAACGACGGCCCAGGCTTCTTCACCAGCCGCGTGCTCGGCCCGATGGTCAACGAGGCGCTCTTCTGCCTGACCCAGGGCGCGTCGATCGAGCAGATCGACCGCGCAACCACCGCCTGGGGCTGGCCGGTCGGCCCGATCGCGCTGCTCGACGAGGTCGGCCTCGACGTCGCCAAGCACGCCGGCTCGGTGCTGCGCGAGTACGAGGGCGAGCGCATCGAGATCTCGCCGGTCTTCGCCAGCCTGATCGACGACGGCCGCAAGGGCCGCAAGGGCGGCCGCGGCTTCTACGACTATTCGACCCAGCCGAAGAAGGTCGACAAGACGATCTACGACCTGATCGGCTGGGAGCCGGCCGAGGTCGACAGCCAGGAGATCGTCGAGCGCTGCTGGATGCAGATGCTCAACGAGACCGCGCGCTGCATCGAGGACGGCGTGATCGAGAACCCGAACGACATCGACATCGGCGTGATCTTCGGCCTCGGCTTCCCGCCGTTCCGCGGCGGCATCCTGCGCGTGGCCTATCGCCTCGGCCTCGACTACATCGTCGGCCGGCTCGAGACCTTCGCCGAGCTCTACGGCGCGCGCCTGGCGCCGGCGCAGCTGCTCAAGGACATGGCGAAGGCCGGCACGACCTTCCACGCCGACTGACGCCGCGCCGCAGCAGCAAGCAGCAAAAAAGCCCGGGTCGCGCCGTTCGCGCAGCCCGGGCTTTTTTGCGTCCGGCTTCGGCCGGCGCCGCGACCGCGGCTACCGCCGCTCGCCGGTCGCCTCGGCCTCCGCGCCGTCGGCGGCGCGCTGGAGCGCCGGCAGCACGCGGGTCTTCGGCAGGCGCACGGCGCCGATGCCGTCGAGGCCGCGGTCCGCGTTCCACGTGTAGACGCGCACGTCGCGCACGGGCGTGGCCGCCGGCGCGTCGCCGCCCGGCCAGGACGCCGTGATCGCGCCGTCGACGACCGCGACCTCGGCGGTGTGCAGCACGACGCCGTCGTCGTCGACCCACTCGACCAGCGCGCGGCCGTCGTTCATCGGCGACAGATCGCCGACCGGCGCGCCGAGCGTGGCGCGCACGGCGTAGTCGTCGGCGCGCCAGGGCGGCAGCGCGGCCGCGACCTTCGGATGCGCCGACGCCGGCACGTCGAGGGTCACGGGCACGCGCGGCAGCGCGAGCGCGAGGGCCGGATCGCCGAGCAGGTTGTAGGTCTGCACCAGCAGGCGGTTGTTCGAGCTCTGCTTGGCCAGGCGGATGGCCTCGCCGAGCGGCGTGCCGGGCTCGATCAGGGCGTCGATCAGGGCGCGATTGAAGCTCGGGCTCGGGTTGTTGCGCCACGACGCGGCGAAGACCGCGACCGCGCCGCGGCCGTCGAGGCGGAGGAATTTTTCGCCGATCGAGTCGGCCGTCGGATGGTCGAAGGGCGCCGAGTAGCAGGTCAGGCTCAGCACCACCGGCAGGCGGTCGTTGGGCGCCAGCTCGTCGAGATGATCGAGCGTGAAGAGATCCTGGTTCTTGCGCAGGTCGGGCGCGCCGGTGCGCCAGATGTAGCGGCCGCCGTGGCCGAGGAACTGCACCAGCAGCTGGCCGTCGTCGAAGGCCGCGCGCAGCGCGCGCTGGTGCTGCGACGGATCGGCGTCGTCGCGCGTCGGGAAGACCCGCTGGCCGGAGAAGCCGCGCTGGCGCAGCAGATCGTCGAGGCGCGCGCTGCGCACCTGGAAGTTCTTCTGCTCGTTGGTGATCCACAGCACGCGCCGGCGCCACGGCCCGACCGCGTCGGCCTGGGCGTAGGCCAGGGTCTTGTCGACGATGGTGGTGACGTCGTCGGCCGAAACCACCGGGAAGCGGCCGATCGCCATCGCCGGCTTGAAGGGCGCGTCGCGCGGATCGAGATGGGCCTGCGGCAGCTGCGCGGGCGGCGGCGTCGACGGATCGAAGGCGACGAACCAGTTGTCCGACGCGGCGTTGCCCTGGTAGGTCGGGATCTGCGCCGCCGGCACCAGATCGCGATGGCTGAGCCCGTCGGGGCCGGGGTCGGCGTAGGCCGTGCTCTCGTTCTTCGAGAATTTGCGGATCTCGCCCGGGCGGTAGGTCCAGTCGGCGTAGTTGGTGTCGTCGTCGTGGGTGGTGGTGGCGTCGCGGTTCCAGCTGGCGTCGCCGACCAGCAGCGCGAAGCGCGGCGGATCGTCGGGATGGCGGGCGGTGGCCTCGTGCAGGTACTGACGGATCGCGCCCGGATCGACCAGGCCGTCGCTGTAGGCGTCGTAGATCTCCTCGACGTCGACCAGCTGGACGCGCAGACCGCGTTCGCGGTGGAAGTCGGCCAGCGGCGCGACGGCGTCGCGCAGATGCGGATGGGCGATCATCGCGTAGTCGAAGGGCGCGGCGTCGGCGCGGCGCAGGCGGTCGACGCGCGCCGGGCGGATCGCCACCGGCGTCAGCATCGCCGACGGATCGGGCACGACGTAGGCGATCGCGGGCTTGCTGCTGCCGCCGTCGCCGCCGCAGCGGTCGGCCGCGCCGGCGTTCGGCGCGGCGCAGGGCGGCATCACGCGGTAGCGCTGGCCCCACATCGATGTGCCGCTGTTGCCGCCGCGGGTGACGGCCTCGGCGCGTCGGCCGTCGACGCTGTAGAGCACTGGCGGCCGTCCGCTTGTGCCCTGCAGCGCGAGCGGACGCGCGGGATCGGCGCGGTCGAGGCGCACGCGTCGCTGGTCTTCGCCGACCGCGCCGGTGCGCGGGTACACGATGCGCACCCAGTCGAGCAGCACGACGTCGATCAGCGGCGTGTCGGGCCGCGCGCCGGGGCGCGCCGGCACCTTGATCTGCAGCACGTTGTCGCCGGCGCGCACCAGCCCGGCGGGCAGGGCGTCGATGTGGATCGTCTCGGCGGCCTGGCCGTCCCACGATGCCGTCGCCACCGGCTGGAAGTTGAAGAGCACCTCGACCTGGTGATCGGGATCGTCGGGATTGGCCTTGGCGCGCGGCTCGGAGTAGCCGCGCAGATGGACGCTGAGGGCGACCGGCTGCTCGGCCCGGCGGTCGAGATCCTCGAGATGCAGCACCTGACGATGGGCGCGATCGAGATGGGTGATCTTGGCGCCGTACCAGACCTCGGCCGGCGCCGGGCGGTCGCGCTTGGCGGCGAAGCGCACGCGCAGGCGGTTTTCCTCGATGTGCGCGGCGACGTCGAGGGCGTCTTTCTGGTCGTCGGCCGGCGCGAGGTCGGCGCTGGGCGGCGGCACGTCGATCATGCGCGCGCCGGGTGCGGCGCGGGCGTCGTCGTCGAAGCGCAGCGTGAGCATCGCCTGCTCGGCGGTCGGATGCCGGTCGGTGGACGCGCCGCGCGGGCGCGTGCCGATGAACACCAGCGCATCGCCCGCGTCGAACGTGCCGTCGCCGCCGTCGTCGACGTGGAGCGGCACGACCGCGCTGGCCTGGCGCAGCACGATGGCGTCGCTGGCGCGCGCGGCAGCCGGATCGAGGCCGGCGGCGACGCAGTCGTCGAAGGTGACGCGGTAGACGCCGTCGTCGGCGACGTAGAGCTTGAGGCCGTCGGGGTCGATCGCCGCCGGCGGGAACGCGTCGGCCGTGGCGTCGACGCTCGGACGGGCGAGCAGCGCTGCGGGCGCGAGACAGGCGATCAGCAGGGCGAGCAGGACGGGGCGGAGCGGGCGATTCGTTCGCAGCATGGCGGATCCAGGCGGAGGCGTCAGTTGGGGGCGTTGGGGTGTGCGGCGCGCGTGCGCGCTCCTTACGCTATCAGCCGCAGCGCCGACGCGCGCTGGACACGCGGTCGACGAGGGCTGCGCCGCGCGGCTCGCTGCGGCGCGGCTCGGGTTCGCTGCAGGAAAAGGCGGGCGGGTGCCGCGACCGAAAACCGCGCCCGTAGAGTGAAGCGGTCCATCCCCCAAGCCGTCACCGCAGGAGATTCCCCGTGTTTGCAACGCGCATGCGCACCGACCGCCCCCGCCGCCGCGCGCGGCCGCTCGTCGTCGCCGTCCTCGCCGCCGCCGCCGCCGTCCTGATCGGATGCGGTCCGCCGGCGCCGGAACCCCTCACGATTCAATTCGACGCCCGCGTCGGCGACGCGCCGGCCCGCTGCGGCGTGCGCTACGACGGCGTCGGCACGGCCGGCGCGCCGGTCGAGCTGGCCGATGCCCGCTTCTACGTGTCGGAGATCGCGCTGACGCGCGCCGACGGCAGCGCGGTTCCGCTCGTCCTCGACGCCGACACGCCCTGGCAGCACGAGAACGTCGCCCTGCTCGACTTCGAAGACGCCACCGGGCGCTGCGGCGACACCGGCACGGCGCAGACCAACGGGGCGGTGCGCGCCACGGCGCCGCCGGGCGACTACGACGGCCTGCGCTTCACGATCGGCGTGCCGCGCGCGCTCAACCATCTCGACGGTCCGACCGCGCCGTCGCCGCTCAACCTCAACGCGCTCTACTGGAATTGGCGCTTCGGCTACATCTTCACCAAGGTCGAATTCTGGAACCCGGACGTGGTGTCGGCCGGCTCGGTCGATCCGGTCGATACCGCCGCCGCCGCGCCGGATGCCGCCGCGCCGGATGCGGCCGCGCAGGCCGGCGATCCGACCGGCGCCGCGGACGGGACTGCGGCCGAGATGCCGGTGATCGCCGAGCCCGGACCGACGATCACGTACCTCGTGCACATCGGCAGCACGGGCTGCGCATCGAGCGCGCCGACCACGCCGCCCGACGCGCCCTGTGCGCGGCCGAGCCGCGTGACGATCGCGCTCGACGGCTTCGATCCGCGCACCGACGTCGTGCGGCTCGATCTGGCCGGCCTGGTCGACGGCATCGACGTCACGCAGTCGGTGCCGCGTCCGCCGGGCTGCATGTCGGCGCCGATCGATCCCGACTGCGGGCCGGTGTTCGCCAATCTCGGCCTCGATCCCGACACCGGCGCGTGCGCCGACGACTGCCGGGCGCAGAAGCTGGCCAGCCGCGCGCCGGCGGAGGCCGAGCCATGAACGCCACGCGCTGGCTCGTCGCCGCGCTCGGCCTGGGCTTCGCGGGCTGGGTGCATCTCTCGATCATGCCGGTGCATTTCGCGCACGCGGCGGCGCACGGGCTGTTCTTCGGCGCGCTCGGCGCGCTCCAGCTCGGCTGGATGCTGAGCGCGCTGATCGTCGCCGCGGCGATGGCGCTGCGCGACGACGACGGCCATCGCGGCGACGGCCATCGCACCGACGCCTGGCGGGGCGCCGCGCTGCGCGCCGTCGGCCAGACGATCGCGGGCGGCGCGATCGTGCTCTGGCTGCTGACGCAGACCGTCGCGACGCCGTTTGCCACCAGCCCGGAGCCGATCGACACCGCGACCGTGCTCTCGAAGCTGGCCGAGCTGATCGCGATGGTCGCGCTCGCGACGCCGGCGACCGCGTCGGTGCGGCGCTGGCGCGTCGCCGCGGCGCACGGCCTGATCGCACTGATCGCGGGCGGCGCGATGTGGCAAGGCGGACTCGTCGCGCAGCAGCGTCTGCCGGCGCTGATGCCCGCGCCCGGGCACGACCACGACCACGAGGCGCACGCGCACGACGAGACGGCGCCCACGCCGTCGCTGCTCGCCACCGTCCATGCGGCGCAGCGGCTCGTGCGCACGCTGCTCGTGCCCTCGGCCTACGACTGGCAGCTGCCGCCGGGCTTTCCGCCGCCGCGCGTGCCCGACGACAATCCGATGACCGCGGCCAAGGTCGAGCTCGGACGCCATCTCTTCTACGACGTTCGCCTGTCGGGCAACGGCACGCAGTCGTGCGCCTCCTGCCATCTTCAGGAGCGCGCGTTCTCCGACGGCCTGGCGCGCTCGCGCGGCTCGACCGGCGAGGTCCATCCGCGCAACGCGATGGCGCTGGTCAACGTCGCCTACAGCGCCACGCTCACCTGGGCCCATCCGCAGCTCGACCGGCTCGAAGACCAGGTGCAGATTCCGATGTTCGGCAGCCATCCGATCGAGCTCGGCATCGCTGGCCAGGAAGACGTCGTGCTCGACCGCCTGCGCGCCGCGCCGCGCTACGCGCCGCTCTTCGCCGAGGCGTTTCCCGGCGTGGTCGATCCGGTGCAGTGGCGCACCGTCATCCAGGCGCTGGCCAGCTTCACCCGCGCGCTGATCTCGGGCGATTCGCCCTACGACCGCTTCGTCTACGGCGGCGAGACCGACGCGCTCTCGGCGTCGGCGCAGCGCGGCATGGCGCTCTTCCTGTCGGAGGATTTCGAGTGCCATCACTGCCACGGCGGCTTCAACTTCAGCGTCGCGACCGTGCATCAGGCGACCGCGTTCGACGAGCGCGTCTTCCACAACACCGGCCTCTACGACCTCGGCGACGGCGCCTATCCGCACGGCAACGAGGGGCTCTACGAGGTCACCCACATCGCCAGCGATCGCGGCAAGTTCCGTCCGCCGACGCTGCGCAACGTCGCGGTCACGGCGCCCTACATGCACGACGGCTCGATCGACACGCTCTCGGCGGTGCTCGACACCTACGCCGCCGGCGGGCGCCACGTCGCCGACGGCCCGCTGGCCGGCGACGGCCGACGCAATCCCAACAAGAGCGGCTTCGTGCCCGGCTTCTCGATGACGCCGCAGGAAAAGGCCGATCTGCTCGCGTTCTTGCACGCACTCACCGACGAAACGTTTTTGAGCGATCCGCGCTTCGCGGATCCGTTCGCGCCGTCGCCGCCGCCCGCGCGCGTTGCCGCGCTGACCGGCGACGCGGCCCGATGATTCACCACGAGGTTCCCACCATGTTGCGCCATCCGCTCGCCGTCGCGTCGACGGCGGTGATCGCTGTCCTGCTCGCAGGGCCCTTCGCGGCCTCTGCGTGCGAATCGAATCCCGAATGCCCGCATGCGAAGCTGAAGCCCGCCGTGGCGGCGGCATCGACCGTGCCCGCGTCGACTGACGGCGCGTCGGCCGCTGCGTCGACGACCGCTGCGTCGACGACTGCTGCGGCCGCGCCGCAGGCTGAACCCGCTGCGGCCGCGCCGCAGGCTGAACCCGCTGCGGCCGCGCCGCAGGCTGAACCCGCTGCGGCTGCGCCGCAGGCTGAACCGGCGACCCGCGACGCGTCGGATGCCAAGAAGCAGGTCGGCGTGCTGCTCTATCCGGGCTTCGAGGTGCTCGACGTCTACGGCCCGGTCGAGATGTGGGGCTACGTGCCCGAGTTCGAGCTGGTGATGATCGCCAAAGAGGCCGGACCGGTGATGTCGTCACACGGCATCGCCACGGTCGCGACCCACGGCTTCGACGACGCGCCGGATCTCGATCTGCTGATGGTGCCGGGCGGCGCCGGCACGTTTCCGGCGATGCAGGACGACGCGACGCTCGATTTCATTCGCCGTCAGCACGACCACGCCGAGCTGACGACCTCGGTGTGCACCGGCGCGATGCTGCTCGCCGCCACCGGCATCCTCGACGGCCGACGGGCGACGTCGAACAAGCTGTTCTTCGCGCAGGCGCGCCTCGGCCGGCCGGCGGTGCGATGGAACGCATCGGCGCGCTGGGTCGACGACGGCGACATCGTGACCGCCTCGGGCGTGACCGCCGGCATGGACATGGCGCTGCACGTCGTCGCGCGGTACTTCGGCCGCACGCGCGCGGAGCAGCTCGCGACGGGCACCGAGTACATTTGGAACGACGATCCCGACAACGATCCGTTCGCCGCATCGGCGTCGACGCCGGCGCAGACGCCCGCGTCGACCGCGCCGGCCGGCGCGCGCTGACGCGACGCGTGCATCCCGTGAGCGAACGGCTTCCCCGACGCGGCGCGCGGCGCGCGACCGCCCGATGGGCCCTGGTCGCCCTCGCCGCCCTCGTCGCCGGCGCGGTCTTCGCCGACGACGCGCCCCGCGCCGCGGACGACGACCGGGTCTTCGAAGACGACATCGAGGTCGCCGCGCCGGCCGACGACGACGGCTGGATCGCGCGCGCGTCGGAGAGCGCAACGCGCACGACGACGCCGATTCACGAACTCCCGCAGTCGGTGCAGGTCGTGACGCAGAGGCTGCTCGAAGACCAGCAGATCCGCACCCTCGACGAGGCGCTGGTCAACGTTTCAGGCGTGCAGCCCGCGCGGCCCGAAGAGCAGCTGCTGCAGCAGCCGATTGTGCGCGGCTTTCCCGCCGAGGTCTACGTCGACGGCCTGCAGGCGTTCGGCCTGACGCCGGTCGTCGATGCGGGCTCGATGGTGCACGTCGAGCGCGTCGAGGTGCTCAAAGGGCCGAACAGCACGCTCTTCGGCGGCGGCATCGGCGCGCCGCTGGGCGGCGTGATCAACGTGGTGAACAAGCGGCCGCTGCCGACCGCGCATCAGCGCGTGGGCGTGCAGCTGGGCGAGTTCGACACCTACGGTGCGTTCTTCGATCTCAACCAGCCGCTCGGTCGTCGGGTGGCCGTGCGCGTGACCGGCGCCTTCGAGGACGCCGACAGCGCGATCGACGCGGTGACGTCGCGCAAGCGCTCGCTGGTCGCGACGCTCGCGGCGCGCCTCGGCCGCGCCACGGCGCTGCGCGTGCGCGCGCAGCTGTCGGAGGTCGACAACCTCGAATATGTTGGTCTGCCGGCGGCCATCGCGCTCGACGACCGCTTCGGCATCGATCCCTTTCGCTTCTCGGGCGCGACCGATGCGCCGCTGACGGAGATCGACAACCTGCTCGTCACCGCGCGCCTCGACCACCGCTTCTCGGCGGCGCTGAAGGGCGTGGTCGAAGCGCGCTATTACGACAGCCACTTCGACGAGTTCTCGTCGTTTCCGTTCTTCGCGTTCTTCCCGCCCGATCCGGCGCAGCCGACGGTCTACACGCTGATCCGCGGCCAGCTGCCGACCGAGGTGGCGCAGCACACGCTCAGCGGTCGCCTGACGTGGACGCTCGGCGAAGGCCGGCGCGTGCAGCATCGGCTGCTCGTCGGCGTCGAGGTCGACGACACCGACTACGACGTCGCGAGCGGCTTCGACTTCAACCCGATCGGGCAGATCGACTACGCCGATCCCGACGCCGATCTGCCCTTCGGTCCGATTCCGACGCTGAACAACGTCCAAAGCGACACCTACGAAACCATCGCGTTCACGGTGCAGGATCAGATCGCGATCGGCGACCGGGTCGATCTGCTGGCCGGCCTGCGCGTCACGCGGCTCGGCGTCGAGCAGCGGCCGAGCTTCGACGAAACCTACGACGAGGTCACGCCGCGGCTGGGCGTGTCGGTCGACGTCGGCCGCGGGCTGCGCGCGTTCGCCGGCTACGCCGAAGGCTTTCGCGCCGTGCTCTTCTTCTTCGGCGCCAACGCCACGCCGCCCGAGCCCGAGGGCGCGGAGCATCTCGAGATCGGCCTCAAGCTCGACCGCCCGGACCTCGGGCTGCAGGGCACGCTGGCGCTGTACGACCTGACCCGCTTCAACGTCGCGACGCCCGATCCGAACGTGCCGTTCGCCCAGGTGCAGACCGGCGAGCAGCGGTCGCGGGGCGTCGAGCTCGACCTGGCGTGGTCGCCGTCGAAGGCCTGGTCGCTACGTCTCGCCTACGCCTACGCCGACGCCGAGATCGTCGACGACAACGCGCTGCCGATCGGCGATCGACTGCCGCGGGTGCCCGAACACAGCGGCCGCGTGGCGCTGCGCTATCAGGTGCAGACGGGGCCGCTGACCGGGCTCGGTGTCGGCCTCGGCCTGCGCGCCACCAGCGCGCGCGACATCACCCTGCCCAACATCGATCGCGTCGACGGCGATGCCCTGGCAGATCTGCAGCTCCACTATGCGCGCGGATCGCTGCAGCTCGGGCTGTCGGTGATCAACCTCACCGACGAGGCGTTCTACGAGCCTTATCAATACCTGGCGCAGAGCGTCGTGATCCCGACGCGTCCGCGGACGCTGACGGCGACGCTGCGCTGGTGGCCGTGAGGCGCGGACGGCCATGAGGCGCGGATGGCCGTGAAGACGATCGCGGTGGTCGACGCCGCGGCGCCGGATCCGATCGCCCTGCGGCGTGCGATCATGAAGGTCATGGTCCACGTCGAGTCTCTCGCCGCCCCGTCGCTCGAGACGGCCGAGCCGGACACGCCGCTGATCGCACAGCGCGGCTTCTGGCTGGTGACGATCGCGATCTGGTCGTTCTTCGGCCTGATGGTGGCCAATCAGCTCTTCTTCAGCATGCGCGGCCACGGCCATCACTGGTGGCGCATCGGTCTGTGGCAGATGGCCGGCGCGGTGACGTGGATGCTGCTGACGCCGATGGTGTTCGCGCTCAAGGCGCGCTTCCCCCTCGGCGGCGCGCGGCGCCTGCGCGCGCTCGGCGTCCACGCCGCGGCGGCGGTGTCGGCGAGCCTGGTGCGCATGCTGCCGATGACCGCCGTCTCGCTCGCCATCGATCCCTACTGGCCGGTGCCGACCGAGGGCGCGTTCTGGGCCGAATACGCCGCGCAGGCCGTGCAGTGGCTGCCGATGGATCTCTTTCTCTACGGCGCGATCCTGGTCGTGGCCTACACCTACGGCTACCGCGCGCAGGTGCATCGCGATCAGCTGCACGCGGCCGTGCTCGAGAAGGAGCTGCACGCCGCCGAGCTGCGCGCGCTCAAGCTCGAGCTGCAGCCGCATTTCCTCTTCAACACGATGAACGCCATCGTCTCGCTGGTGCGCATGGGCGACGCCGCGCGCGCTGAGCGCATGCTGCTCGGGCTGTGCGAGATGCTGCGCACCACCCTCGACGGCCGGCGCCAGCCGCTGGTGCCGGTGCGCGACGAGGTCGCCTTCACCGAGCGCTATCTCGACATTCAGCGCATTCGCTTCGGCGACCGCCTCGACGCCCGCTGGCAGATCGCCGACGACGCCGCGATGGGCGAGATGCCGGCGCTGCTGCTGCAGCCGCTGGTCGAAAACGCCGTGCGCCACGCGGTCGAGCGCGGGGACGGTCGCGGTCAGATCGTGGTCGCGATCGCGCGCGTCGGCGACGCGATGCGGGTCGACGTCGACGACGACGGGCCGACCGACGCGCCCGCGCCCGCGTCGGAGCCCGCGCGGCCGCCGCGGCGCGGCCTGGGGCTCGACAACGTCCGCGGTCGCCTGGCGGCGCTCTACGGCGACGCCTGGACGCTCCAGCTCGCGGCGCGCGAAACCGGCGGCGTGCGGGTGACGCTGACCTTCCCGTGGCGCCGCGCCGGCGCGGACGAGATCGCGGCGTGAGCGCCGAGGAGGGAGGCGCCGTGCGCGCCGGCGACGCGCTGCGGGTGATGGTGGTCGACGACGAGCCGCTGGCGCGCGAGGCGCTGATCGTGCTCCTGCGCCGCATCGACGACGTGCGCGTCACCGGCACCTACGGCGACGGCCAGAGGGCGCTCGACGCGGTCCGTGAGGATCCGCCCGACGCGCTGCTCGTCGACGTCCAGATGCCGGTGATGGACGGCTTCGCCCTGGTGCGGGCGCTCGGCCCGCCGCCGCCGCTGGTGATCTTCGTCACCGCCTTCGACCACTACGCCGTGCGCGCCTTCGAGTCGCTGGCGCTCGACTACCTGCTCAAGCCGTGCAGCGAGGAGGCGCTGCGGCGGGCGCTCCGGCGCGCCCGGCGGCGCATCGAGGCCGACGAATTGGCCGACGTCGGCCGCCGGCTGGTGCGCCTGGCCGCCGAAACGCAGCCGGCGTATCTGCAGCGCTTCACGGCGCGCAAGCGCAACCGCACGGTGCTCGTCCAGGTCGACGAGATCGCGTGGATCGAGGCCGACGACTACTGCGTGCGCGTGCATCTGGTCGACGGCGCGAGCCACACGCTGCGGCGGTCGCTCAAGTGGTTCGGCGAGCAGCTCGATCCGGCGCAGTTCGTGCGCGTGCATCGCTCGGCGCTCGTCAATCTGGCGCATCTGCGCGAGATCCGCCATCCGGTCGGCGACGATTCCGTGGCGGTGCTGGCGTCGGGCGCCGAGGTGCCGCTCAGCCGCAGCGGTCGCGAGGCGCTCGATGCCGTGCTGCCGTCGACCTGAGGTGCCGATCAGCCCGCTGGCGCCGCCATCTCCGGCGGCAGATGATGGCGCAGGCCCTGCTGGCCGGCGGTCTCGAGCGCGCGCTGGCCGGCGTCGGTCAGCGCCAGGCGCCCGTCGTCGCGGCGCGCTGCCCAGCCGCGCTGCACCAGCCGCGCGGCGACGCGGTTCATCTTCGCGGCGGTCCAGGCGAAGCGGTTCTGCAGCCGCAGCGCCGACGGCGTCGACGGTCCCGACTGCAGATGCAGCAGCAGCAGCTGTTCGTCGAGCAGGCCGCCGAGATGGCGATGGCGCAGCAGGCGGCCGATCAGGCCGTGGCGCGGCGAGACGAGAAAGGCGAGCAGAAAAAACGCACCCGCCACCGCCGCCATCGCGCCCGCGATCGAGGCGTCGAACAGGCGCGCGACGCCATAGCCGAGGGTCGACGACGCGATCCCGATCGCGACCGCCAGCGCGAGCATCGCGCTGAGCCGCTCGGTGAGCAGATAGGCCGTCGCCGGCGGCACGATCAGCATCGCCACCACCAGGATCGCGCCCACCGACTCGAACGCCCCGACCACCGTCACCGAGGTCAGGCCCATCAGCAGATAGTGCATCGCCACCGGCGCGAACCCGAGCGTCGCCGCCAGCTGCGGATCGAAGGTCGTGAGCTTGAATTCCTTGTAGAGCAGGCCGATCGCCAGCAGGTTGAGGAGCAGCACGAAGCCGCCCATCCACAGCGATTTCGGCCCGATCGACTGCCCTTGCCACACGAGCACGTCCCACGGCGCGTAGGCGATCTCGCCGTAGAGCACGCAGTCGAGATCGAGATCGACCCGGCCGGCGTAGCGGGTGATCAGGATCACGCCCAGGGCGAAGAGCGCCGGGAAGACGACGCCGATCGAGGCGTCTTCCTTCAGCCGGCGCGTGCGCGCTGAGAGATCGACCAAGAAGACCGTCAGCAGACCGACCGCGCCGGCGCCGACGAGCATCGGCACGGGCGCGCGGCTCTCGGTGAGCAGGAACGCCACCACGATGCCCGGCAGGACGGCGTGGCTGATCGCGTCGCCGAGCATCGCCACCTGGCGCAGTACGAGAAACGTGCCGATCAGCGCGCACGCCGACGCGATCAGCGCGCCGGTGAGCAGGATCACCGCTTCGGGCGCGAGCGCGAGCGCGATCACGCCGCCGCCCCTGCCGCCCGGCCCGCGTCGGGGCGCGGGATGATCCGCCCGTGGGGATCGACGGTCGGATGGCCGAG
>JBCCOR010000036.1:0-14753 GCA_039025295.1 Acidobacteriota bacterium | reverse complement strand
GCGGCGCACCCCGCGACCGCGCAGCGGGGGCGCCGGCACCCGGCCTCGAACCGAGGCCCTACTGCTGACAAGTCAGTTGCGCTACCCACTGAGCTATGCCGGCGAATGACTCGGGCGTCCGCGAGGGATGCGCCGAAGCCGGGAGCCTCGAGCGGCGGCCATCCGGGAAGAATTCCGGCTGACAGCGGGACACGGAGCTTATCCGTCTTGTTCGGCCGGCGCAAGCCCCCGCTGGCGCACGGCGTCATAGAGTACGGCGGCGACCGCCGTCGCCAGATTGAGGGCGTCGACCCGGCCACGCATGGGCAGGCCGATCAGGCCGTCGCACAGGCTGCGGGTGCGTGCGCGCAGGCCTTCGGCCTCGCCGCCGAAGCACAGCAGCACCGGACCGGTCAGATCGTAGGACCAGGGCGGCGCGCCGCCCGCGGCCGCGCCGTAGACCCAGTAGCCTTCTTCTTTGTGCTGTTCGATGATGCGGGCGCTGTTGGGCGCCCGGCGGATCGGCAGCCACGCGGTGGCGCCGGCCGATGCCTTGACGACGGTCGGCGTGATCGGCGCCGCGCCGCGATCGCGGATCACGACCTCGCCGACGCCCGCGCCTTCGCATACCCGCAGCAGCGCGCCGAGGTTGCGCGGATCCTGGACGTCCTCGACCAGCACGCGCATCGTCGGATCGGCGCGGATGTCGCCGTCTTCGCCGGCCGGGGCGCCATCCGGCCGAGACCGCTCGGCACCCGGCCGCATCACCGCGGCGAAGCCGTTGTGGCGCGCGCCCTTGCCGGCGTACTGGCGCAGCGTGGCGTCGTCGACCTCGCGCAGCGCGATGCGATGACGCGCGCAGTGACCCGCGATCTCGCCGTGCCGCTTGCCCTGGCGCACCGCGCAGAGCACGGCCTCGACCGCGTGCGGTCGACTGCGCAGCAGCTCGCGCACCGGATGGAAGCCGAACACGAGTGGATCGCCCGCGGGCGATCCGTCGTCCGCGCGGCGGGTCATGCGGATGCCGTCACGGCGAGACCCTCGACCGTCAGACGGTCAGGATGTCCTTTTCCTTCGAGGCCAGGGCGTCGTTGATCTCGCCGATGAAGCGATCGTGCAGCTTCTGCACTTCGTCCTGACCGCGGCGCTCGTCGTCCTGGCTGATCTCTTTGTCCTTCTCGAGCTTCTTGAGCTGGTCGTTGCCCTCGCGGCGCACCTGGCGGACGGCGTTGCGATCCTGCTCGGCCATGGCGTGCGCTTTGCGCACCAGCTCCTTGCGGCGCTCCTCGCTCAGCGGCGGCACCGGAATGCGCACCACCTTGCCGTCGTTCGACGGATTGAGACCCAGATTGGCCATGGAAATCGCCCGCTCGATGGCGCCGATCTGGGTCGCGTCCCAGGGCTGGGCCGTGAGCATGGTGGCGTCGGCTACCGACAGATTGGCCAGCTGGTTGAGCGGCGTGGGCGTGCCGTAGTAGTCGACCGTGACGCTGTCGAGCATGGCGGTCGACGCGCGCCCGGTGCGCAGCGTCTTGAGCTGGCCGTGGAAGTGCTCGACCGTGGTCTTCATTTTGCGCTCGACTTCCTGGAATACCTCTTTCATCACCCGATCTCCTTCGAATTGGCTGGCTGGCCGTGGGCGCAGGCGCGCAGGCGCGCGCGCTGCGCGCGGCGAACGTCAGCCGTGAACGATCGAGCCGACGCGTTCGCCGCAGACAGCCCGACGAATATTACCCTTGACGCCCAGGTCGAAGAGCACGATCGGAATGGCATTTTCGCGGCACAGGCTGATCGCGGCGGCGTCCATGAAGCCGAGGTTGCGCTCGAGCACCTGCTGATAGGTCAGCTCGGACAGCAGCTCGGCGTCGGGATCCTGCGCCGGATCGGCGGTGTAGATGCCGGGCACCTTGGTCGCCTTGAACAGCACCTCGGCACGCACCTCGTTGGCGCGCAGGGCGGCGGCGCTGTCGGTGGTGAAGTACGGACTGCCAGTGCCGGCAGCGAAGATCACCACGCGGCCCTTCTCGAGATGCCGCACCGCCTTGAGCCGAATGAACGGCTCAGCGACGGCGCGGATCTCGATCGCGGTCTGGACGCGCGTGGTGACGCCGCGCTTCTCGAGCGCGTCCTGCAGCGCCAGGGCGTTGATCACCGTCGCCAGCATACCCATGTGGTCGCCGGTCACCCGCTCGATGCCGAGCTGGCTGGCGGACACGCCGCGGATGATATTGCCCCCGCCGATGACGATGGCCATCTCGACGCCGAGCGCGTCGACGGCCTGAACCTCGTCGGCGATGGTCCCGACCTTGATCGGATCGAGGCCAAAGGGCTGGTCGCCCATCAGCGCCTCACCGCTGAGCTTGAGCAGAATGCGGCGGTAGACGGGCGTATCGGCCACGATCCGCCTCAGGTGGTACCGGCGACCTGCGCGGCCACTTCTTCGGCGAAGTTCTCTTCCTTCTTCTCGATGCCTTCGCCCAGCTTGTAGCGCGTGAAGCGGCGCACCTGAATGTTCTCACCGATCTTGGCGACCTTCTCGGTGAGCAGCTGGCCGACAGTCTTGTCGGGATCCTTGACGAAAGGCTGCTCGAGCAGCACGGCCTCGCTGTAGAACTTCTCGATCTTGCCCTCGACGATGCGGTCGACGATCTTCTCGGGCTTGCCGCTCTCGATCGCCTGCTCGCGGAAGATCTTGCGCTCGCTCTCGATCACCGCGGGGGTAACCTCCTCACGGCGCACGAAGCGCGGCTCGGCGGCCGCGATGTGCATCGCGATGTCCTTGACCAGCTGCTGGAAGTCCTCGTTGCGCGACACGAAGTCGGTCTCGCTGTTGACCTCGACCAGCACGCCGACCGAGCCGGTGCCGTGGATGTAGGCACCGACCGCGCCCTCGGCGGCGACGCGCCCCGACTTCTTGGCCGCCGACGCGATGCCCTTCTTGCGCAGGATTTCGACCGCCTTGTCGAAATCGCCCTCGGCTTCCTTGAGTGCGTCCTTGCACTTCAACATCGGCGCGGCAGTGCGCTCGCGCAGCTCTTTGACCATCTGAGCGGTGATCTTCATGGAAAAACTCCTGACGGGTTGGGTGTCGTTGCGGATGCGGGAGGCTGGGATGCGTGCGCGCCGCGCGGGCGCGCGACGCGGGATGGCCAGACAGACGAAAAGGGCCGGATCGACGGAATCGACCGGCCCTCCTCGCTCGCCGTTGCAGCGGCGCGTCGACGCGTCAGGCGTCGGCGGCGGCCGGCGGCGCTGCGGCAGCGTCCGCCGCGGGCGCAGCGACGGCCTTGGCGGCCGGCGCCGGCGCGCCTTCGTTCTGCGCCACCGCCTGCTTCTGATGCACGCCGGCACCTGCGAGGTACGCGTCAGCGATGCGGCTGGCGAAGAGACGGATCGTGCGAATCGCGTCGTCGTTGCCCGGGATCGGCAGATCGACCAGCTCAGGATCGCAGTTCGTGTCGACCACAGCAATCACAGGAACGCCCAGCTTGTTGGCCTCGGCGATGGCGATGCCTTCGCGCTTGGGATCGACCACGAACAGGGCATCGGGCAGGGCGTTCATGTCGCGAATGCCCTCGAGGTTGCGGTTCATTTTGGCGCGCTCACGCTCGTAGCGCAGACGCTCTTTCTTGGTCAGCACGGCGTCTTCGTCCGCCAGGCGGCCCTCGACGTCCTTGAGGCGCTCGATCGAGCCCTTGATCGTGACGAAGTTGGTCAGCGTGCCGCCGAGCCAGCGATGGGTCATGTAGAACTGCCCGCAGCGCCGCGCTTCTTCGGCGATCGGCTCCTGCGCCTGGCGCTTGGTGCCGACGAAGAGCAGGCGACGCCCTTCGACGCCCATCGCGTAGACCGCCTCGGCGGCCTCGTTGAACAAGCGCAGGGTCTTCTGCAGATCGATGATGTAGATGCCGTTGCGCTTGCCGAAGATGTAGCGGCGCATCTTCGGGTTCCAGCGCCGGGTCTGATGGCCGAAGTGAACGCCCGCTTCGAGCAGTTCCTTCATCCGAACGTGGTAAGTGGGCACGGGGTAATCTCTCTCGGGTCGAAGCGCTTAGCGCTTGCTGAACTGGAAGCGGGCGCGGGCACCCTTCTGACCGTACTTCTTGCGCTCCTTCTTGCGCGGATCGCGCGTCAGGAAGCCTTCCGACTTGAGCGCCGGGCGCAGCTCGTCGCTGTACTCGAGCAGAGCGCGCGAGATGCCGTGGCGGATCGCGCCCGCCTGGCCGGCCGGACCGCCGCCAAGGACGGTGACGTAGACGTCGAAGTTGTCGATCGTCTCGGTCAGCAGCAGCGGCTGCTTGACGATCATCTTGAGGACGTCGTTGGGAAAGTAGTCGGCCATGGCGCGCTGGTTGATGCGAACCTCGCCCGTGCCCGGACGCAGGAACACGCGCGCCGTCGCGGTCTTGCGACGACCGGTTCCGTAGTATTGCGATTCAGTCACGTGGATCTCCTGGGATCACGGGCCGGCGCTCAGGCGCTGCGCCGGGCGTCGGGGATGTCGAGCACCTCGGGGCGCTGGGCCTGGTGCGGATGATCGGGGCCGGCGTAGACCTTGAGCTTGCGGCGCAGGCGACGACCGAGCGGCCCCTTGGGCAGCATGCCGCGCACGGCCAGCTGCACCATCAGCTCGGGCTTGCGGGCGCGCATGTGCTCCGCCGTCTCTTCCTTGAGGCCGCCCGGGCGGCCACTGTGGCGGTAGTACACCTTCTGCGCTTCTTTGCGACCGGTGAGCACGACCTGTTCGGCGTTGACCACGATCACGAAATCGCCCGTGTCGAGATGCGGGGCGTAGATCGGCTTGTGCTTGCCGCGCAGGCGACGCGCGACCTCGGACGCCAGGCGACCCAGCGTCAGACCGCTGGCGTCGACCAGATACCAAGAGCGCTCGATGTCAGCCACCGAAGGGCTATACGTCTTCTTCATGATGGTTTTCCTACTGAGCGGGCCGTGGGTACATCGGGCCGGCGAAGCGACCTGCGATGCCATACGACCAAGAACGCGCGATGTGCGGGCAATGGGAAAGGTGGTTCCCCTGCAGCGCAGAGGGCCTGTGATCCTATGGCGCCGCGCAGAGCCCTGTCAAGCGCCCTACGCCACCGATCGCGCAACGCCAAACGGGCCGGACGATGCGTCATCATCCGGCCCGTTTCGGCGAGCAAGCGCGTGGCGTGCGCGCTGCCCGTCAGGTTGTTCTGCGCCAGGTTAGGTCGTGGCAGCGGTCAGCACGATGCGGTCGCGGCTCGAGACCACCACGCCGCCGGGCGGCTCGACCGTGACCGCGAAGAGGAACGGCTCGTCGACCGAGATCTTGGCCTGGATCGGCACGATCGCCTCACCCGACTCGTCGACGTCGAACACGCCGCCGTCGATCGGATAGCGCTCGTCCTGCGTGCGGTCGAAGATCCACAGCTGGTATTGCGACACTGTGGGATCGTTGACCGGCAGACCGGTGAAGCGCATGTAGCCCTCTTGATCCTGGGTGCTCCAAACAACGTCGCCAGTAACGCCCTCGGCCGCGGGATCTTCGGTGGCGACCCACATCCACAGGCCGACTTCGGCGTCTTCGGGCGACTGCGCGCGCTCGACGAAGGAGGCGTGGCGCGCGGCGACGCTGGACGTCGGCGCGTCGATCTCGGCGCGTACCGGCGGCATGCCGGCGGGCCCGTCGGCGCCGTCGATGCGCGGCCACCAGCCAGCGACGGCCAGGGCGAGGCAGGCGGCGGCCGCCAGCCAGCCTGACCAAGTGCTGATCGGCAGGCGAGTTTCCGGGAAGTCGACCGGGCGTTCGAAGACGCCCGAGGCCGGCGCACCCGGTAGCGGCGGTGGCGCGTCGCGGTCGATCGGCGCGAGATCCTGGGTGAAGGGCACCACATCGTCTTCTTGCAGACGGGCAAGGCGGGCGAGCACGCTCGACTCGATGCGTGCGCGGGCGTCGTCACCGAGCGCTTCCGGCGCGGGATCGTGCGCGTGGGCGACGAGCGTGCAGAGAGCGGCAGCCTCGTCGAAGGCATCGACGTCCCACGGACCGTCGGCCATGTCGTCTGGCAATCCGGCCAGGCGATCGGCCAGCTCGTCTTCGGCGTCGAGATCGAGCCCTTCCGTCGCGCGCTCGGCCAGCAGATGCAGCAGGCGAACGTCGTGTTCGCTGGCGTTGGCGTCCGTTTGCGCGTTCATGTCGGTTGTTCCTGCAGATGCTCGCCGCTCTTCAGCATCTCACGCACGCGCATGAGACCCCGGCGAACATAGGTCTTGACGGTTCCCAGCGGCAGACCGGTGTGATCGGCGATCTGGCCGTGGGACATGCCGTGGTAGGTCGACAGCAGCACCACGTCACGCTCCTTCGGTTTCAGTCGTGCGATCGCCTTGGCCGCCATCTGGACCTCCGCCACCACCTCGGGATGATTCGAGGTGCCGTCAGAAATCTCGAAATGGCTGTCGTCGAGGCTGTCGGCCTGCGGCCGCCGCTGAATGCGGCGACGCCGATCGATCAGCCGGCGACGGGCGATCATGCAAATAAAGGTCAGCTCCGAAGCCCGGGAGGCGTCGAATCGCTCGGCGCTCTTCCACAGGTCGATGAAGATATCCTGCACCGCATCTTCGGCCTCGCTGCCTTGGAAACCATGGCGGCGCGCCAGCGACCACAGGAGGTTGGCGTAGCGGGTCATGCACGCCTGGACGGCACGGCTATCGCCTTGAGCAATTTGCTCGAGTAGAGGAGTTTCCACAGATGTCGTCGGGGAGGCGGGCGCTGCGTCGGCGGTGAACCGATGTGCAGAAGCCCGGTGAGCAGTAGGGGCAGGCGCGCGGCGATCGCGCGCGGACCGCGAGGGACTGCGCGCAGTATAACGACTTTCTGACCAGACGGCGGCGGTGGACGATGACAGGAGCATGATGTTGTGGGTTTCGCCTGCACCGCACGATTTGGATGCGGGCGACCCGACATCACGCTCTAGTCGGTATCGTTGCGCGCGGCGAGCTGACGCAGCAGACGATGCGTTTCCGGCGTCGCCAGGATGCGCTCGAGGGGCGCCGCCAGCCGCCGCGACCACGCCGGAAAGCGGTCGGGCAGCAGGCCGGGAATGTTGACCGGCTCGGTCTCGCCCACCAGGTCTTCGAGCCAGGTGCCGACCAGGCGCGCCGAGCTGCGCGCGAGGTACGCGTGGATCGACCGCGCCACGACCTCGTAGGGCGGATGCTCGGGTGTCGGCAGCAGCAGCCCCTCTTTCGCCAGGCGCATCGCCATGCGCTGGAGATCCTTGGTGCGGATGTTGGCATGCTTGGTGTGGGTCGCCTCGTCGAAGACGCCGTAGTCGCGGTAGAGGGTGAGATCGCGCCGGCTCCACCACGCGGCCACGGTCGGCAGATCGTGGGTGGTGACGGTCAGCAGCGCGTTCTCCTTGTGCGCGTCGGCGCGCAGGAAGTCGCCGTCACCGTCGCGCTCGAAGTAGAGGACGTTGGTCGACAGCACGTTCCAGCGCGCGAGCGTCTCGGCCATGCCGTCGGGCAGCGTGCCGAGATCCTCGCCGACCACGACGACGCCGTTGCGCTGGCTCTCGAGCGCCAGGATGCCGAGCAGGTCGTCGGTCGGCATGCGCACGTAGGCGCCTTCGGAACCCGGCCGGCCCGAGGGAATCCAGAACAGGCGCACAAGGCCGAGAACGTGGTCGATACGCAGCGCGCCGCAGTGCTGCATCGCGCTGCGCAGGAGCGCGCGCCAGAAGCGGTAGCCGTCCGCCTGCAGCGCGTTGGGATCGACCGACGGCAGGGCCCAGTTCTGACCGTTCGGCCCGAGCGGATCGGGCGGACAGCCGAGGTCGATGCCGGTCGCGAACTGCCCCGGGAAAACCCACGGGTCGAAGCCGCTGGCGGCCGAGCCGACGGCCAGGTCCTGCAGCAGGCCGATCGCCATGCCGCCCTCGGTGGCGCGCGCCGCGATCGCGCCGAGCTGACGATCGAGCTCGAACTGCAGCCAGCGGTGGAAGTCGACCGCTTCGGTGTGCGCCTCGGCGAACGCGGCCACCTCGTCGCTGTCGACGCGCTTGTAGGGCTCGGGCCAGCTGTACCAGTCGGGATGGCCGTCCTGGTCGCGGAAGTGCTCCTCGAGCGCGCAGAAGACGGCGAAGCGATCGAGCAGCGCGCCCTGGGCTTCGCGGTAGCTGGCGTAGTCGGCGTCGGCGGCGAGCGTGCCGTCGGCGATGAGCGCGCGGTGCAGGCGCGCGAGGATGTCCATCTTCAGCGCGCGTACGCCGTCGTAGTCGACCCGATCGGCGACCCGCAGGCGCGCGAGCGCGGCCTGGACGTCGTCGGTGGCGACGAAGTCGCGCACATCGATCGCGTTCGCCCAGCCGGGCACGGCCTCGATCTCGATGTAGAGCGGGTTGCGGAAGAGGCGGCTGAACGGGCTGTAGGGCGACACGTCCGGCCAGCGGTTGCGCAGCGCGTGCAGCGGATTGAGCAGCAGGAAATCGATGCCGGTCTCGCCCAGCGGCTCGACCAGCGCGCGCAGATCGCCCGCGTCGCCGATGCCCCAGTTGCCGGCGCTGCGCACGCCGTAGAGATTGACGCACAGGCCGGCGTGGCGCGTTTCCGGCTTGACGCAGCCGTCGGGCACGAGAATCCACGCACCCTCGCCGCGCCAGTCGGTCGGCGTGTCGATCGCCAGGATCGCGGCGGTGGTGTCGGGCTCGCCCGCCGCGGCCTTCGCCACCGCGGCGGCATGAAGCGTTTCTTCCTTCCACACCTCGAGCGTCACGCTGTGGTAGCCGATGTGGTTGATCATCGGCGCCGGCACGCGCAGGGTCGGCGCATCGCCATCAACCGGCGGCAGCACCCGCGCCGTGCCGGTGTGCATGTTGAGGGTGTCGGTGCCGCGGTGGCTGCGTCCGGGCGGCGGCTCGAGGCCGATGGTCAGCCGCCAGGTCACGGCGCTGCCGACCGCGGCGCCGGCGAGGCGCGCGACGATCGGCGCATCGGCGCCGTCGGACAGCCGACGCACGGTCGACGGCGGCACCACGGTCGCGGCCACGGCCGCGCGATGCGCGTCGAGGCTGCGCTGGGCGGCCGCGTCGTCAGCGACGTCCTCGCCCATCGCGGTCAGGAGCGCGCGGGCGGTGTCGGCCGAGGTGGGATGATGATGGCCATCGAGATCGCGATAAGTCGGAGCGATGGCGAGACGCTGGGCGAGTTCGGCAAGCGGGGTGTTGTCCATGGCGCCCCGGATTGTACTGGATCGCCTCCGCGCTGCGCCCGCGTCGTCCGGCAAACGTTCCAGGCGCGTGTGCTAGCCTACAAAGGCTTCGAACTCTTCATGATTCCGCTGTCAACCACGCGCCCGCTGCGGTTTGGCCGCCGGCCTGCACGGCGCAGCGCGCATCCGTCCGAGGACCGGCGATGAACGTCAACGATCTCCTGAAGCTCGCGGTCGAGAACAAAGCATCCGATCTCCATCTCAAGGTCGGCAGCCATCCGATCATCCGCGTCGACGGCAAGCTCCAGCCGATGACCGAGGTCAAGCGGCTGATGCAGGAAGACACGATCAAGATCGCGTACTCGATCATGAACGCGCGCCAGAAGCAGCGCTTCAAAGAGGAGATGGACCTCGACATCGCGTACTCGGTGCCGGGCCTCGGCCGCTTCCGCTGCAACATCTTCCAGCAGCGCGGCGCGACCAGCCTGGTGCTGCGCGTCATCCCAGCGCGCATCAAGACCGTGCGCGAGCTGATGCTGCCGAAGGCGCTCGAGACGATCTGCGCCGAGAGTCGCGGCCTCGTGCTCTGCACCGGCACAACCGGTTCGGGTAAGTCGACCACGCTGGCGGCGATGATCGACTACATCAATTCGAACCGCAACGAGCACATCATCACGATCGAGGATCCGATCGAGTTCCTGCATCGCGACAAGAAGTCGATCGTCAACCAGCGCGAGATCAGCGCTGACACGCTCAGCTTCGCCACCGCGCTGCGCTCGGCCATGCGCCAGGATCCCGACGTCGTGCTGGTCGGTGAGATGCGCGACTTCGAGACCATCGAGACCGCGCTGCACGCGGCCGAGACCGGCCATCTCGTGTTCTCGACCCTGCACACCCTCGACGCCACCGAGACGATCAACCGCATCGTCGCGGTCTTCCCGCCGCATCATCAGAAGCAGATCCGCATCCAGCTCGGTCAGGTGCTGAAGTCGGTCATCTCGCTGCGCCTGGTGCCGCGCGCCGACAACATGGGGCGCGTGCCAGCGGCCGAGGTCATGGTGGTCACGCCATACATTCGCGACTGCATCGAGAACAAGGACAAGACCAAGTTCATCCGCGAGCAGATCTCGCTCGGCACCAGCCAATACGGCATGCAGACCTTCGATCAGTCGCTCTACAAGCTCTTCAAGGGCGGCCTGATCACGCGCGAGGAAGCGCTGCGCCGGGCGACCAACCCCGACGAGTTCAAGCTCAAGCTGGCCGGCGTCCAGTTCACCTCCGACGAGGCCCAGGAGCAGATGGAAGGCGCGCTCAGCCTGACCGGCGACGACGAGCTGATGAAGGAGCAGGAGTTCGAGATCGAGCGCATCGGCGGCTGAGCCCCATCCGATGGCGCCCGACCCCTGCCGCAAGCGGGCGCTCGACCTGCTCGCGCGGCGCGATCACTTCCGCGCCGAGCTGATTCAAAAACTGGTCCGCAAGGGCTTCGAGCCCGACCACGTCGAGATCGTCGTCGACGATCTCGCGTCGTCGGGCTACGTCGACGACGCGCGCGCGGCCGACCGCTTCGTCCGCCAAAAACTGATGCGCGCACCGGTCGGCCGCCAGAAGCTCTTCGCCGATCTCGCCCGCCGCGGCGTCGACCGCGCCGTCGCCGAAACCGCAATCGACGCCCAGCTGCCCGCGCAGGCCAACGCGAACGACGCATCCGACGACGATCCCTTCGCTGATCCGCCCGCCGCCACCGACGAGGTTGCCCTCGCGCGCGAGGCCGGTCGGCGCTGGCGACGGCGACGGCGTCCGCCGGCCGAGGTTCGTGACGGCGACCGCGCCGCGCGCGCCCGCTACCGCGCCGCGCTCGGCCGTCATCTCGCCGGCCGCGGCTTCAGCGCGCGTGCTACAGTCGCCGCGCTTCAGGATCTCGACGACGCCCTGCGCAATGCGGGCAGCGACGACGCGGGCGACGACGCCTTCGATGCGTTCCCGGACGCCGCGTTCTGAGCGATCCGCGATCCTGAGCGCAAGGCTTGCCCATCCCGATCCGTACGACCCGCCTGCCGCCGAGCCGAGGGACATCATGAACAGCCGCGAGATCCGCGAGACCTTCCTGCGCTTCTTTGCCGACCACGATCACGAGCGCCTGCCGAGCGCGCCGCTCGTCACCCACGGCGATCCGACCCTGCTCTTCGCCAACGCCGGCATGGTGCCGTTCAAAGACCGCTTCCTCGGCCTCGAGACCCCGTCGCATCCGCGCGCCGTGACGTCGCAGAAATGCCTGCGCGTCTCGGGCAAGCACAACGACCTCGAGAACGTCGGCCCGAGCCCGCGGCACCACACCTTCTTCGAGATGCTGGGCAACTTCTCGTTCGGCGACTACTTCAAGGAAGACGCCATCCGCTACGCGTGGGCGCTGGTCACCGAGGGCTTCGGCCTCGACCCGGCGGTGCTCTACGCTACCGTCTTCCACGAAGACGACGAGGCGTTCGAACTCTGGCGGTCGATTTCGGGCCTGCCGGCCGAGCGCATTCACCGCTGCGGCGAGAAAGACAATTTCTGGGCGATGGGCGAGACCGGCCCGTGCGGTCCGTGCTCCGAGATCTTCGTCGACATGCGTCCCGACGAGGCGCCCGAGCCGTGGGAGACCGGCAGCGAGAACGGCCGCTATCTCGAGATCTGGAACCTGGTCTTCATGCAGTTCAACCGCGGCGCCGACGGTGCGCTGCAGCCGCTGGCGGCGCCGTCGATCGACACCGGCTCGGGCCTCGAGCGGGTCGCGGCCGTGCTCCAGGGCGTGCAGTCCAACTACGACACCGATCTCTTCCAGCCGATCCTGCGCGCCGCGGCGGCGCTCGCCGGCGCCGAGGTTGGCCGCGACGCCGACGCCGACGTCTCGCTGCGGGTGATCGCCGATCATCTGCGCGCGGTCAGCTTCCTGCTCGCCGACGGCGTCGTGCCCGGCCCCGACGGCCGCGGCTACGTGCTGCGTCGCCTCCTGCGCCGCGCCGTGCGCCACGGCATGCGTCTCGGCTTCGAGGACGCCTTCCTCCATCGCCTGGTGCCGGTCGTCGGCGAGGTCATGGACGACGCCTATCCCGAGCTCGCGGCAACCCGCGGCGCGACCGTCGATACGGTCAAAGAGGAAGAGGCGAAATACCTCGCCACGCGCGCGACCGGCGCCAAGCGCATCCAGCAGGCGATCGACGCCGCGCGCCGCGACGGCCGCGACCAGCTCGACGGCGACACCCTCTTCGATCTCTACGAGACCTACGGCCAGGATCTCGACAGCGTGCGCGAGATCGCCGAGGAAGAGCAGCTCGGCGTCGACGTCGCGGGCTACGAAGCCGCGTTTGCGCGCCAGCGCGCGCGCTCGCAGGAGATCACCGCGGCGCATCAGTCGCGCATGGCCAGCCTGCGCGAGGCCCTCGGCGCCGGCGACGACGGCGCGTCGGATCCGACGCCGTTTCTCGGCTACGGCCAGCTCACGCTCCACGGCGTCGCGGTCGCGCGCCTGGCGCGGTTCGACGACGACGGTCGCGCGGCGGTCGCCGACGCGCTCGCGGCCGGCGACACCGGCGTCGCCGTGCTCGAACGCACGGTGTTCTACGCCGAGTCGGGCGGCCAGGTCGGCGACGTCGGCCGGATCACCTGGGACGGCGGCGCGGCGCGCGTCGAGGACACGCAGAAAGACGCCGCCGGCGTGATCTTCCACACCGTCACGGTCGAGTCGGGCACGCTGCGCGCCGACGCCGCGGTCGATCTCGCGGTCGACGCCGATCGTCGGCGCGCGGTCGAGCGCAACCACACGGCGACGCATCTCTTGCACGCCGCCCTGCGCGACGCCCTCGGCGACGGCGTGCGCCAGTCGGGCTCGCTGGTCGCGCCCGATCGCCTGCGCTTCGACTTCACCCACGGCCGTCCGATGACGCCCGAGGAGCGCACGCGGGTCGAGGACGCGGTCAATGCGCAGGTCCAGCGCGCGTCGTCGGTGGTGATCGCCGAGCGTTCGTACGACGACGCGGTCGAGGCCGGCGCGATGGCGCTCTTCGGCGAGAAATACGGCGACGTCGTACGCACGGTCGACGTGCCGGGCTACAGCCTCGAGCTGTGCGGTGGCTGCCACGTGCGCAGCACGGGCGAGATCGGCCTGGTGCAGATCACCCAGGAGCGCGGCGTCGCCTCGGGCGTGCGCCGCATCGAGGCGATCAGCGGCGAGGTTGCGCGCGCGCAGGTGCGTCGCGAGCACGATCTGCTTCGGGATATCGCGGAAGCCGTCGGCGCGCCGCCCGAGCGCGCGGCCGACGAGGTCGCGTCGCTGCGCGCCCAGATCAAGTCGCTCGAGAAGGAGCTCGCGGCCATGCGTCGCCAGCTGGTCACGGGCGGCACAGGCGGCGGCGGACAGGACGAGGCGCAAGAGATCGCGGGCGTCAAGCTGCTGGTGCGCGAGGCGCCGGGCGTGCCCGCGGGCGAGCTGCGCGGCATGGCCGACGCGCTGCGCGACAAGCTCGGCTCAGGCGTCGTGGTCTTGGCGAGCGCGGGCGACGGCGACAAGGTCGCCCTGGTGGTGACGGTGTCGAAGGATCTGACCGGCCGGGTGAAGGCGGGCGCCCTGATCAAGGCATTGGCAGGCTTCGTCGGCGGGCGCGGCGGCGGGCGTCCGGATTTTGCGCAGGCGGGCGGACGGGATCCGAAGGGCCTGCCGACGCTGATCGCGGAGGCGCCGAAGGTCTTAGCGAATCAGCTCGGCTGAGCGGTCGCGTCGGTTGATTTGCATTTTTTTCGGCGTTCTGCGTCACAAAATCGACCACGCTGCGTGTACGTACTGCAGCAACCCGAAATGTCTTCGAGTTGACTGCTTGTACGGAGCCACGCTTGAACCGACCCAGCGATCCCGAACCGCGGCCCGACGCCGCGCACCAGCCCCACGACGCCTTCTTCAAAGCCCTCTTCCGTGTCTTCATCGCCGATCTCGTCCATCTGGTCAATCCGGCGATGGCAGCGACCCTCGACTTCAGCAAGCTGACGTTCGAGAAACCCCAGCTCGCCGCCGGCCTCGGCCTGCCTCATGCGTCCGAGGTCGATCTGCTCGTCCGCGCCCCGCTGCGCGATCCGCCGACGGACACCGACGAAGACCCTGCGGCCGACGAGCACTTGATCCTCGTTCACGTTGAGATCGAGTCGCGCTTCCGCAGCGCGATGGACGCGCGCATGGTGCGCTATGCGTGCCAGATCGCCAGCCAGTACGCGCGTCCCGTTTTCCCGCTCGCGGTCTTCCTCGCGGGTGGGAAGACCGATCTCGAGCTGCGCACGGGCGTCGAGCACAACGGCGCGTTCGTCTTCCTCGAAGCGCACTACCTGGCTTTTTGCCTCGCCCGCTGCGATCCGGCCGACTACCTCGCCCGCGACCGTCCGCTGGCGTGGGCACTCTCGCCCCTGATGCGCCGCAACGCCGGCGACCGCGTCGCGCAGAAGCTCGCCGCCCTGCGTCGCGTCGCCACCGCCAACGCTACCCAATCGCTGACCACGAAGCAGCGCTATCTACTGACGCAAACCATCAACAGCTACCCGGCGTTGCACGGCGCAGAAG
>JBCCOR010000035.1:0-14980 GCA_039025295.1 Acidobacteriota bacterium | reverse complement strand
TTGGGATACAATCGAAGAGGTGAATGCCGTGATTTTGGCAGACGATGAAGAAGGCCTAGCTCAGTCTCAGGCGGTGAATGAACAGAGATATGATTATGTGCGCCAGGAGATCGAAGCCATTCTGGGTATCCTAGATCAATGCGAATCCGAAGACGAAGAATAAAATTCTGTTCTTCGACTTTGGGTTTTGCTCTCTTGGAACCGTTCTATGAAGTAGAGACTCACTTTTTTCCAGGAGGGCATCATGGCTCGAACCCGTTTTCTTCCGTTGTTCCTGCTGGTCGTCGTGCTGGCCGTCGTTACGGCGACGCTGGCAGTCGGCGAGCCGCCGCAGTATGAGAACCCGTTCAAGGATTTGCTCTTCGTCGCGCAGGGCGTCGCCGCGCTCGGCGAACACCGGTATGACGGCTCGGGCAACGTGCGCGCGCGCGGGTCGGAGTGGTACGGCTTCGACGGCGCGAATCGACTGCGTTCCTACAACTTGGGCAGCGGCTCGAAGCAGGAATACCGCTTCGACGGCTTCGGCAACCTGAACCGCATCACCACCGACGGCGTTCACAGGACGCTGCCGATCCTGACGGCCAGCAATCGCCTGATGGCTGAGAGCTACGACGCTGCAGGCAACCTGACGGCCTGGGCCGGCGAGACCTACGGCTTCGACGTCCTCTACCGCGACGGCATGTTGCTGGCGTCGCGGGTGCGCTTCGGCGACGGCACGATCGGCGTGCGCGACTATGTCGTCGACCATCTCGGCACGCCGCGCCTGATCGGTGATCGTTTCGACGGGTTGAGAACCCAGCACTTCTTCGGCTTCGGCGAGCCGACTGATCTCACGGCGTCGCTCGGCGACCCAGAGCGCAAGCGCTTCACGGGGCACGAGCGCGATCTGGGTACGCTCGGCGGCGCTGGCGGCATCCAGATCGAGCTCGATTACATGCGGGCGCGTTTTCACAGTCCGTGGACGGCGCGCTTTCTGAGCGTTGATCCAGCGCGGGAGAGCGTGAACCCACAGCGTCCGCAGACGTGAAATCGATATAGCTATGGCTTCAACAATCCGGTCACGCTGGTCGATCCGGATGGCCGGGCAGCTGTGCGCGCCAATCTCGAAGCGCGGATCATAGGGCAGGTCGAACGCAATCGGAGCATTCGCGCCGCAGCTCAGTCGAGTCTCGCAACTCGGCTAATACTGTCCGCTTCTGTCGACAGCATCTTGGTGAGTGTTCTGCCTACAAGTGCAGAGGAGATTAACGAGTCATTTGTGAGCACCTTGCACCCGGCTTCGGCTGCAAGCAGAAGATGAAGCCAAGCTCGAGATTACATCACTGGCCAGCAAGCTCCACGAAAAGATCACGTTCACGCAGAACAAGGAGTGAGATGGACTACGAGCAACTGCGGATCATCATCCGCCGGTATTTGGCGCAATGGCGCCATGGCACGCTCGATGAGATCGCTGTTCAAGAGAAGGCCGAAGAGATTTGGGACGCGCTTGACGAAGAGGATGTTGATGTAGACAAGTCGCATCCTCATGCCGCAGTACTTGAAGTGCTGCATGATTTGAGTGTTTTAGGCTGGCGAACCATCGTGCGGGAAGACATTCCGGCGATCCTTCGGTTTCTCGACGCCAGCCCTGCAGATCTCAGTCAGGCTTGGCGCGACTATCATGCGTATTGGGATGGGATCGACTACGAGAAGCGCAAGCAAACGCTTCAGGGCTCCAGCTTTTATATCCTTTGATTGACAAACGTACGATTCACAGAGGAGGTCATTTCTCAATGAACAAGAACCCACGAACCCACGTCGTCACAGCCCTCGCCTGCTGCCTGCTGCTCGCCGCGCTCCCCGCGGCGTCCGTCGCGGATGCCAGCCTGCGCATCCTGATCCCCGCCTACGGCAACCCGTGCTGCGGCACCGGCTTCACGATGTGGGAGCAGCTGATCGACGACGTCCTGGTCATGGGGGACGATCTGCAGATCATCCTCAACCCCAACAGCGGCCCCGGCGGCCCGTTGATCGATCCGAACTACATCGGCCCGTCGGGGGAGGGGCCGCTGGTCGATCTGCGCGACAACGGCGGCTTCGTGATCGCCTACGTGCGCACTGACTTCGCCCGGCTCACGCTCGCCGATGTCCAGACCGACATCGACCACTACTACACGCCCAGCTACTGGCGCGGCGCGGGCATCCAGATCGACGGCATCTTCTTCGACGAGGTGTCGAACGATCTCGCCAACGTCGGCTACTACGAGACCCTGCGCGACTACGTGCGCGGCTACGATCCGTCGGCGCGGGTCGTCGGCAATCCCGGGACGGCGTTCGTCAACAACCCGAGCGGGCAGACGACGTTCACGATCAGCGACTACGCCGACATGGCCGACACGCTCGTCACCTTCGAGGTCGACGCCGATCTGTACGTCAACGGCTACACGCCGCCGTCGTGGCTGGACACGCGGCCGGCGGAGAGCTTCGGCAACATCGTCTACGACCTGCCGAGCGCGAGCCAGATGGTCAGCGCGATGAGCCTCGCGATCCGCCGCAAGGCGCGCTACGTCTACATCACCGACGATGTGCTGATCAATCCGTACGACGCGCTGCCGAGCTATTGGGCCGAGCAGCTCGAGGCGGCGCGCGGACTGGTGTTCGCCGACGGCTTCGAGAGCGGCGGCACCGATCTGTGGATGCCGGCCGAAGGGGGACGCTGACGCGGCGTCAGTGAATGGTCTCGTCGGGCCGCGGACGCCAGTGCGAGAGCGTTGACGTGCTCGGCGGCATGCGCAGCGGCGGATCGTCGTCGCCGTGCTCAGACGGCGGCGCTGACGCGCGACGCTGGGCATCGAGGAGGGCGCGCATCTGGGCGTCGCGCTCCGCCTGCTCGGCTTCTTCCTGCGCCGCCCAGCGGTCGCGGATGTCGTCGTCGCGCTGGCGCCGACGGAAGGTGGCGAGCAGGAAGAGCGCGGCCATGCCGACCCACAGGCTGGTCGAGCCGGTGAGCAGCGGCAGCCACAGATGCGACAGGCGCAGCTGGCGCCAGAAGCGCGCCTCGGCCGCCACCGGATGCTCGCCCGTGACCTGCCACAGCGCCAGCTCGAAAGGCGTGCCGTCGGCGAGCTTGCGCAGGATGCGCGCGGGCGCGCCGTCGCCGAACTGGCTCATCAGGTCGTCGACCCGGACGGCGGCGAGCGCGTAGGCGGTCTCGGCCGCGCGCGGCTCGCCGTGGAAGCCGGCTTCGATCTCGGCCATCGGCGGACGCGGACCGAAGGCGAGAAGCAGCAGCCGACCGTGGTCCTGGAAGCGCAGGCCGCGGCTGAGCAGCACCGCCAGGCCCTCGTTGAGCCAGAGCGGCACCGGCTTGCGGCCCGCCGCGCGCGCCACCAGGACGTGCGCGACCTCGTGGACGAAGACCGTTTCGAGATCGTCGAGGGTGTTGCGGTCGACGCGCGCCGGCAGCAGCACGATCGAGCCGGCCGCGCCGAAGGCGTAGCCGAGCACGTGGCGCGGCACGCGCTTGGCCTCGGGGGTGTCCTCGCCGGCGAGGGTGACGCGGATCGGCGGACCGACGTCGTCCTGCAGATCGAGCGCGCGCACCATGCGCCGCAGACGCTGGGGATCGCTGGTGCGCAGCCGCTCGACGTAGTCGTCGTAGCGCGCCGGCGCCGCGAAGTGGAACGCCGGCAGCGGCGTCTCGATCACCCGAATGGCGGAAGCCGTGTCGACCTGGGCCGCGCCCGCCGACGCCTGCAGTACACTCAGCAGCACGATGCCGATCCAGAGGACCCATCGGCCGACGCGCCCCCGAGCCGCACGCACGGGGTGGACGGCGCGGCTGTCGGAAATGTCTCGCGTGGGCTGCGTCATGTCGCTGTTCTCCTCGGCGCGCAGGCGCCGCTGGTGGACGGTGGACATCGGCTGGGATGCAGCGGCCGTCCCGCTCGTTTCGCGCGGGCTGATCGCGCTCGCCGTCCTGCTGCTGCTGAGCGCCTGCGGCGCGCCGCAGGCGCAGCGGGCCGAGGCCGACGCGGATCGGCCGCCGCTGCGGGTGGCGCTCGACGGCGATCTGATCACCCTCGATCCGCATCTGCACTCTGAGACCATCGCCCACACGGTGCTGGGCAACATCTACGACGCGCTGGTCGACTTCGACGACGCGATTCGCGTGGTGCCGGTGCTCGCCGAGCGCTGGGACAATCCCGACGACCTCACCTGGCGTTTCCACCTGCGGCCCGACGTGACGTTCCACGACGGCCGCAGGCTGAGCGCGCGCGACGTCGTCTACAGCCTGCAGCGCGCCAGCGCGCATCCGCGCAGCAAGGTCGCGCCGGCGCTCGTGCAGATCGAGCGCGTGCGCGCCCTCGACGCGCGCGTGGTCGAGGTCCGCACCCGAACACCCTATCCGATCCTGCTCAACAAGCTGGTGCTGGTGCGCATCCTGCCGCATCCCGATGCCGACGCGGATGTCGACGTCGATCCGGCGGCCGACGTCGTCTTCGACGCGCCGATCGGCACCGGTCCCTACCGCTTCGACCGTCTCGAGCCCGGACGCTGGATCGACCTGGTGCGGTCCGACGATCCCTGGCGCGCGCCGGCGCACGAGCCGCGCGTGCGCTTTCTCTTCCTCGCCGATCCCGCCGCGCGGATCGCCGCCCTCGAGCGCGGCGAGGCCGATCTGATCGCCAACCTGCCGTCGGATCAGGTCGAGACGGTCAACCGCGATCCGGCCCTGGCGGTGGCGGCGCGCAGCAGCCTCTTCGTCACCTATCTCGACCTCAACCCCGCTCATCCGCCGCTCGACGACGTGCGCGTGCGCCGCGCCATTTCGCTCGCGATCGACCGGGCGGCGCTGGTGCGCGAGCAGCTCCACGGCCAGGGACAGCCGCTCGGCCAGATGGTGTCGCCCGACGTTTTCGGCCACGTCGCGGAGATCGCGTCGCCGGCGCGCGACGCCGCCGCGGCGCGCAGCCTGCTGGCCGAGGCCGGCCATCCCGACGGTCTCGATCTCGAGATCGAGACCCGCCTCGGCCGTCCGGTGGCGCCGCTGCCGGCGCAGCTCGCCGAGGCCGGCATCCGGGTGCAGGTCGAGCGCCGGCCCTGGAGCGAGATGTACCAGCGCATCACCCAGCGCCGCGTGACCGCATATCTCGGCGGCTTCGGCTGCACCTCGGGCGACGCCAGCGATCTGTTCGATCACAAGGTCCACACCCCCGATCCAGCGCGCGGCTACGGCGTCGCCAACATCTCGGGCCACGGCGTGCCGGCGCTCGACGCGCTGATCGAGGCCGCCAACGGCCGGCTCGACATGGTCGCGCGCCGCGCCGTGCTGCGCCGGGCAACCGAGCGGCTGCACGAAGAAGCGCATCTCGTGCCGCTGTTCATGCCCTACGATCTCTACGGCCTGCGCGCCGACCTGATCTGGACGCCCCGGCCCGACGGCCGCATCGTGCTCGCCGAGGCGCGCCGCGCGCCGTGACCCCGCCCGCCGCCGACGTGACCGTGCCGACCGCCGATGCGACGGTGCCGGCCGCGCGTCGGCGCCTGCGCACGCGCTTCTTCATCGCCATCTCGGTGCTGGTGGCGCTGGTGCTGATCGCGTTCTGCCTGGTGCTGGTGATGGCCAACGCGCGCCATCTGCGCGACCAGATCGAGCGCCAGGCCGAAAGCTACGCCACGCTCGCCGCCGATCCGGCGTGCGTCGCCTACGCGCTTTACCACGACAGCGGACGCAGCAAGTTCCGGGTGCTGCTGCGCGAGCTGATGATGCTCAACGGCGATCTCGACACGCTCGCGATCTACGACGTCGACGGCCGCCAGCTGTTCCACTCCGATCGCCTCGCCGACGATCCGATCGCCGCGGCCGCAGCGCGCGGCGGCGACCGTCTCGACGCGCCGGTCGACGACGTGCGCGACGGCGCGCGCCTGCGCAGCGCGCTGGCGCGGCTCAAGGCCAGCAGCTGGCGCGAGCCGGCCGGCGACGGCCAGGAAGGGCGCTACGTGATGGTCGTGCCGTACATCGAAGACTGGGGCCGGCATCCGTACTCGGTGGCGTTCACGTTCACCTACCGCAGCCTCAACGCGGCGCTGCGCGCGAGCGTGCAGCAGATCCTGATCCTCGGCGGCGTCGCGCTGCTCTTCGGCATCGGCTGCGCGGTGCTGCTGCTCAACCAGATCCTCGATCCGCTCGGCCGGCTGACCGCCGGCGCGCGCCGCCTGGCCGAGGGTGATCTCGATCGGCGCATCGATCTGCACACCGGCGACGAGTTCCAGGTGCTGGGCGACACGCTCGACCGCATGGCGCAGCGGCTGGCGTCGACCATCGCCACGCTCGAGGCGTCGAACCGGCGGCTGGCGGGCATCAACGACGCGCTCAAGGCCGTCGATCGGGTCAAGAGCGATCTGCTCGCGACGGTCAGCCACGAACTGCGCACGCCGCTGACCGCGGCGCGCGGCTACGTCGAGGCGCTCGATCAGGCGCTGCTCGGTCCGGTGACCGACGACCAGCGCCGCGCGCTGTCGACCGTCGAACGCAATCTGCGCCGGCTCGGCGGCATGATCGATCATCTGCTCGACCATTCGCGCATGGAGCGCGGCACGCTGCCGGTCGCCCGGGCGCCGTTCGACCTGGCCGCAACCGCGGCGTCGGTGGTCGACGGCCTGCGCGCGATCCACGGCGACGATCTGCGGATCGCGCTCGACGCCGACGTCGATCTGCCGCGGGTCGACGGCGACGCCGAGCGCATCGGCCAGGTGATCGAAAACCTGCTGACCAACGCGCTCAAGTTCTCGCCCGACGACGCCCCGGTGACGCTCGTGCTGCGCGCGGTCGACGGCGGCGTCGAGGTGCAGATCGTCGATCGCGGCATCGGCGTGCCGCCCGAGGAGCGCATGCGCATCTTCGAGCGCTTCCACCAGATCGACAGCGGCTCGCAGCGCCGCTACGGCGGCATGGGCCTCGGCCTGGCGATCGTGCGCGAGCTGCTGACGCTGCACGACAGCGAGATCCATCTGCGCGACACGCCGGACGGCGGCTCGACGTTCTGGTTCGTGCTGCCCTGCGCCGACGAGGCGCGCGCGACGTGCCCGCCCGACGGCGCCGTGCGCGTACCGGGCGCGCGCCGCGCGCTGATCGCCGACGCCGACGAGGCGTTCGCCGACGGGCTCGCCGGCCATCTGCGCGCCGCCGGCTGGACGGTCGACGTCACCGCGTCACTGGCGCGCGCGGCCGCGGCGCTCGCCGAGACGCCGGGGCCCGACGTCGTCGTCTTCGATCGCCTGCTGACCGACGGCGACGCCTTCGATCTGCTCGACGGGATCGGCGCCGACGGGCCGCCGATGGTGCTGCTGAGCGCGCGCCGCGAGGGGCGACTGGCGCGCCAGCGCGGCGCGGCGCAGGTGCTGACCAAGCCGATCGCGCCCGACGCCGTGCGCGCGGCGCTGACGGCGCTGATCGCCCCCGACGTCGCCACCGCGGACGGCGGCTTGCCAGCCGCGCCGTCCGCGCGGTAGCTTGAGACGCCAGCCCGCGCTTCAACGCCGATTGCTTCGAGGACCTCGACGTGAACGATCCCCACGCTCCTGCCGAATCCGCGTCCCCGACGGACGCGCCGCGGCGCATCTTGGTTATCGACGATGAAGCCGATCTGCTCGAATTCCTGCAGGTCGTCCTCAGCCGCAGCGGCTACGCCGTCGACACCGCCGCCAACGGCACCGACGGCCTGATCCGCGCCCACGTCGAGACCCCCGATCTGATCTTGCTCGACATCATGATGCAGGACATGGACGGCTGGGAGACGCTGCGCCTGCTGCGCCTCGACGAGGCGTGCGCCGACATTCCGGTGATCATCCTGTCGGCGCGCAGCGCCCCGCGCGACAAGATCCGCGCGCTGCAGGAGGGCGCGGTCGACTACTTCACCAAGCCGTTCGATCTGCAGGAAGGCCTCGGCCGCATCGCGGCGATTCTCGACGAAACCGGGGACGCTGCGTGACGATGCCCGACGCCGTCGCGCGCGTCTCGCTGAGCGCGCTGCGCGCCGCGTGGCTCAAGCTGCGTGGCTGTCTCTTCGATCCCAACACGCGCCTGCCGGCGCTGCCGATGGTGATCGACGACGTCCGCCGAAGGCTCGAGGCCGGCGAGACGATGGCCCTGATCTATCTCGAGATGGCCAACGACCAAAAGTTCGAGCTGACCTACGGCTGGCAGGCCTACGACCGCGTGCTGCTGCGCGTCGCCGAGGCGCTGGCGGCGTCGCGCCTGGCGCTGTTCACCGAGCGCGACGCGCTGGTGCAGATCGGCGTGCGCAGCGACGAATTCGTGCTCTTCTTCGCCGTGCCGGCGTCGACCGAGGCGTTCGGCGAGCCCAGCGGCGCGTCGGCCGAGGACACCGTCGCCCGGCGCATGCAGGCGCTCCTGGCCGATCTCGACCAGCGCCTGCACGGCGACGACGGCGACGAGACCGACGATCTGCCGCGCCTGCCCACGCTCCAGAGCGCCGCCGCCGTGATCGCCTCGGCGCCGACCCTGCGGCCGGAGCGCTCGATCTATCAATGCCTGCAGCGCGCCCGCGAGCGCTGTCGGCATCAGGTGCAGGTGCGCCAGACCGGCCGGCTGGCAGCGCTCGTGCGCATGCTCGACCACGGCGACATCATCACCCGCTACCAGCCGATCGTCGCGCTGCAGACCGGACGCGTCTACGCCTACGAGGCGCTGAGCGCGCCGCCGCCGTCGGCGGCCGATGCCTTCGCCAATCCCGAGGTGCTGTTCAGCTTCGCCGAGCAGACCGACCGCATCACCGACCTCGAGCGGCTGTGCCGACGCCTGGCGCTGCGCCGGCTGTCGCTGATCAACCGCGCGCGCGACGCGCCCCGCACCAAGCTCTTTCTCAACTGCTCAGCGCCGGCGTTCGAGGATCCGCGCCTGGTCGAGAGCCTGATCAGCGACGCGATCAGCGTCGGCGTCGAGCCCGGCGACCTGGTGCTCGAGGTGACCGAGCGCGTCGCGATCACCGAGTGGAGCCGCTTCCGACGCGCGCTCGATCAGGTGCGGGCGGCGGGCTTCCGCGTGGCCATCGACGACATGGGCTCGGGCTATTCGTCGCTCCACACCGTCGCTGAAATCGAGCCCGACTACCTGAAGTTCGATCTCTCGCTGGTGCTCAACGTCCACCGCAGCCGCATCAAGCAGCGGCTGCTCGAGTCGCTGGTCGATCTGGCGCGCAAGATCGGCAGCCGCGCGATCGCCGAGGGGCTCGAGCGGCGCGAGGAGTTCGACACGGTGCGCGCGCTCGGCATCGACTACGGTCAGGGCTATCTTTTCGCGCAGCCGGCCGTGCCCGAGCAGACCGGCTCCATTCACTTCCCGCCGGTGCGCGATGCCGACAGCGGCGCGGCCGACGCGTCTCAGCCGTCCTGACGCACAGGGCGATCGTTCAGCGGCGCCGTAGCGTGCCGCCGAGTTCGTCGCCGCGGCGCTGATCGTCGAGCCGCATCGGCACCCGCAGCTGCCGGCGTCCGGCGCGCCACTGGGTGAAGAGGCCGAAGGCGAAGAGCACGGCGAAGATCGCCACCGGCCACGGGTAGTCGAGCGCCGCGCCCGCGCCCAGCGCCTCGGCCGCCAGCGCCGCGCCCAGGCCGGCGGTGAGCACCACCAGGGCGGCCTCGAACAGGCGGTTGGCGAGCAGAATGCCGAGGATGCCGGCGGCGAACATCATCAGGATCCAAATCTTCGGATCGAGATTGTGGTCGGGTCGGAACATCTCGAAGATCTGCATGGCCGCGTACATGCCGAACAGCATGCCGCCGAGGCCGATCGCGATCCGCTGCGCCGCGATGGTGGCGACGGCGCCGACCACGCCGAGCAGGAACGCCACGCCGAGCACCAGGCCGGGATCGCCCAGCTGCAGGCGGGTGGCGAGCCCGATGCCGAGCACCATGCCGACCGCGGCCAGCGCCAGCCAGTAGAGGCGACGGCCGAAGATCAGCAGCAGGAGGCCGGTGACGAGCAGCAGCAGATGGGCGGTCGACGCGTGGCCGGTCAGCTGGGCGGCGATGTCCTCGGCGGCCTCGAGCGCCAGCGACGGGTCGAGCGCGCGCAGCGCGGGCGGCAGATCGGCGCTGGCGACGAGGGTAAAGAAGCGCATCTCTTTATTTGACGGTAGAATCGCCGTCGCGCGCAAGCGCTGCGATTCACGCGCCGCCTGTGCGCACTGCCTGTTAGGACCGATTCCGTGCTGCACCATGTTCTCCATCCCACCGACGATCCCGCAATCGAGCTCGCCGCGCGCTACGCCGCGGCCGAACAGCCGTGCGCGCCGATGCGCGCCGCGGACGGTCCGCCGGCGGTGCTCTATCTGCACGGCTTCGGCTCGTCGCAGGACGGCGACAAGGCGGTCGCGATGCGGCAGGCGTTCGGCGCGGCGGGCGCGGCGTTCGCCAGCCTCGACGTGCGCGGGCACGGCGCGTCGACCGGCGCGCTGCGCACGCTGACCTTGACGCGCGCGCTTGCCGACGTCGAGATCGCGCTCGCCGATCTGCGCGCGCGGGGTCATCGTCGGCCGATCCTCTTCGGCTCGTCGATGGGCGGCCTGTTGGCGCTGTGGACGGCCGCGCGCCGGCCGGACGCCGTCGCCGCCGTGCTCGGCCTGGCGCCGGCGATCGACATGCTGGCGACGCTCGAGAAGCGCCTCGGTCCGGACGGCATGGCGGCCTGGCAGGCCGACGGCTGGACGACCCTCGAGACGACGCTGACGCGCACGCCGATGGACTGGCCGATGGTGGAGGACCTGCGCCGCTACGATCTCTCGGCGCTGATCGATGCGCTCGAGGTGCCGGTGTTCCTGCTGCAGGGTGCGCACGACGACTCGGTCGACCGATCGGCGGTCATCGACTTCGCCCTCGCCTGCCGGCCGCCGGTCGAGCTGCATCTCTTCGGCGACGGCGACCATCGACTGCTCGATCATCTCGCCGCGCTGCCCGCCCTGTGCCTGACTTTTTTGCGCACGCGCGGCCTGCTCGCCGCCGCGCCGTCCGCTGCCGCGCCGTGAGCGCATCCGATTCCGCATCTTCCGATGCCACCGTGCCAGGCGGCTGGAAGGCCAATGTCGCGCTCTTGCTGGGCACGATCGTCGTGCTGCTGGTCGTGGCCGAGATCACGCTGCGGCTGTCGGGCTTCCGCTTCACGCTCTATCCGGAAGAGATCGAGTTCGGCAAGCCCGATCCGGTGCTGATGAAGACCGGCTTCGTGCCCGACGACGACGTCTTCTGGGTGCCGAAGGACTACGACGCGACCCTGGCGCGACTGCGCGCCGAGCGTCCGCCGCTGATCGTGATGGGCGATTCCTGCACCCATCTCGGCCACTACGACGACGCGCTGGCGGCGCGCGTCGCGGCGCGCGGCGCGGGCACGCTGCGCTGGGGCAACCTCGGCGTTGCCGGCTGGACCTCGTGGCAGGGACGCCAGCAGCTCGCGCGCGACGTCGCGCCGCTCGCGCCGGCGGTGGCAACGCTCTACTACGGCTGGAACGACCACTGGATCGGCTTCGGCATCGAGGACAAAGACATCGCCCGCATCCGCCGCCAGACGCCGAGCGCGTGGACCCGCCTGCGCCTGGCGCAGCTGGTGGTCAAGGCGCGGGTGGCGCTGCGCAGCCGCGAGGCGGCGTTCCCCAACCGCGTGTCGCCGGAGGATTTCGCGATCAACCTGCGCGCGATGGTCGATACCGCGCACAGCGCCGGCATCGCGCCGATGCTGCTCACCGCCCCGAGCCATCACGTGCCGGGCGCCGAGCCGGCCTATCTCGGCGAGCGCTGGCTACGCGATCTCGCTGACTTGATTCCGCTGCACGCGTCGTACGTCGACATCGTCCGCCGGATCGCGGCCGAGACCGACGCCCCACTCTGCGACCTCGCCGCGCGCTTCGACGCGCTGCCGCTCGATGCGCGCGCCGCCGCCTTCCGCGACGACGGCATCCATCTCACCGACGCCGGCGACGCGCAGCTGGCGGCGTTTCTCGACGACTGCCTGGCCGCGGCCGGTCTGTGGCCGATGATTCTCGGCGGCGCCGCCGAGGCGCCGGCGTCTCAGTCGTCGGATGCGGCGGCGATGTCAGCGTCGGACGGTGCGATCGGCTCCGCGACCCAGGCTTCGACCATGCGCCGCATGGTGACGCAGCCGCGCAGGAACAGATCGACCGCGATCGACTCGTCGGGTCCGTGGACGCCGCGCATGGCGCCGCCCGGCATCACGAACGGCGCGATGCCGTAGGTCGGAATCCCGCGCTCGCGGAAGTAGCGCGAGTCGGTGTCGCCCGAGATCATCGTCGGCACCACCGGGCCGCGCACGCCCAGCACCCGCGCGAGCATGCGGTAGACCGGATGGTCGACCGGCGACGGCGCGGCCTGCGGCGCCTCGAGCACGATCTCGATCTCGATCCGCCGGCCGAGGGTTGCGCGCAGGTCGTCGAGATAGCGATCGGTGTCGGTGTCGGGCAAGAGGCGCACGTCGACCCGCGCGGTCGCCTCGGTGGCGATGCTGTTCGGGCTGTGGCTGGCGTCGAGCTGGGTGACCTGGACGGTGTCGAGCAGCAGCGGCGGCCAGCTCGGCGGCAGCTGGCGGACGGCGCGCTCGGGCTCGCGCACGAGCCGTGCTTCGAGCGCGGCGAGCAGATGCTCGGTGCCCTCGAGCGGCGCGGCGGCGTCGAGCACGCGCTGGGCGACCGGGCCGATGCGCGGCGCCAGCGGCCGCTCGACCAGGCGCGCGAGCGCGCGCAGCAGGGCGTGGGTGGCGCTGTCGGGCGCGACCATCGAGGCGTGGCCGCCGCGTCCGCGCGCGCTCAGGCGCAGCCACAGCGGACGCTTCTGTGCGATTTCGATGCCCCACCACATCAGCTGCTGGCCGATCACGCGGTTGCTGCCGCCCTCGTTGAGCACGCCGGCGACGTCGGCCAGGCGATCGGCCTTGGCCTCGACCAGCCAGCCGGTGCCGCCGTTGCCGCCGCGTTCCTCGTCGGCGACGGCGAGCAGCACGATGTCGCGATGACGCGGCGCGCCGCTGCGCACCAGATCGACCAGTGCGGCGACGTGGGCGATGCCGAGGCTCTTGACGTCGATCGCGCCGCGTCCCCAGATGTGCCCGCGGTGGATGCGGCCGTCGAACGGCGGATGGCGCCAGCGCGTCGCGTCGGCCGGTACGACGTCGAGATGATGCATGAGCACCAGCGCTTCGCCGCCGGGTGCGACCGTCGCGGGCAGGCGCGCGTAGAGCGAGATGTGGCCGGCGGGGCTCGTCCAGCGCTCGCTCGCGATGCCGGCCTCGGCGAGCAGGTCGGCGAGAAAGTCGACCGCTTCGGCCTCGCCTGGGCCGCCGCCGCCGCTGCCGTCGTCGGGCGGACGATGGACGGTGTCGATGGCGAGGTAGGTTTGCAGCCAGCGCACCGGATCGGGCGCGCGCACCATGGTTTCGCGTGCATCGCCGCCGTCGGCGGCCGCGCACGGCGTCGCCGCGGCGAGGAGCGCCAGCGCGAGCAGCGTGCGGATGGTGAGACGGGGCGACCGGAGGGCGCGCGGGAGCATGGGGGGATCGTAGCAAACGCCGCGCGCACAGCTGATAGCGTCCGAACGTGTCGAACCGAGGGGATTTCCGCGCGCCTGCGATGCTGACGCCGGCGCGGGCGGTGCTGTGGACGTTGGCGATCGCGGCGATCGTCCGGCTGGTGGTGATCGCGCTGCGCGCGCCGTCGCCGTTTCTGACCGTGCCGGTGCTCGACGGCGCCTACTACGACGCTGTTGCGCGCGTCCTGCTCGCCGATCCGTCGCAGCTCGCCGCGCTCGACGGCGGCTTTCGTCCGCTGCTCTATCCCGCGCTGGTCGCGCTCGCCTACGCCGTCGCCGGCGATCCGGCCCTCGGCATGGCGCTGGCGCTGATCGCGCAGCACGCGCTGGGCGCGCTCACGGCCGGCGTTGTCGCCGCGCTGGCGATGCGCCTCGACGACGGCCGTCCGGCGTCGGGCCTGGCCGCGGGCCTGCTCTATGCCTTCGCCGGCCCGGCGGTGTTCTTCGAGGGCGAGCTGCTGATCACGACGCTCTTCGTCTTCCTCACCGCGCTCGTGACGTGGCGTCTCGCCGCGCTCGGCGGCGCCGACGCGATGCCGTGACGGCTGGCGTGGGGAAGCGCGGGGGCGCTGGTCGCCGTCGCCGCGCAGGCGCGCCCCAACGCGCTGCTCTTCCTGGGCGCGATCGCCGCCGCGGCCTGGGCCGCGTCGTCCGCGCCGCCGTCGGCCTCTGCCGCGCGGGCGGGCCGCGCGATCCGGGCGACGGCGTGGGCGCTCCTCGGCCTGCTGGTCGTCCAGCTGGGTTTCGCGCTGGCGCAGATGCCGCTGATCGGACGCTTCGCGTGGACCGGCGGCAGCGGCGGCGTCAATCTCTATCTCGGCAACGAGCGCGGCGCCGACGGCATCGTGCCGCGCCAGGACGTGCCCGTGACCTACGGCGCGCGCTACCGCGACTCGGTGCAGGTCTTCGCCGAGCAGGTCTATCGCGTGGCGATCTTCGGCGACGGGCCGCAGCCCGCGCGCGTCGCGCCGTCGGACGTCTCGCGCTACTGGACGGGCCGCGCGCTCGAGGAGATCGTCGCCGATCCCGCCCGCTGGCTCGGCCTGATGACGCGCAAGGCCGCGTTCCTGCTCGGCAACCGCGAGCTGCCCAACAACCGCAGCTTCGCCTTCGCCCTCGCCGACGACGCGCCCTGGCTGGGCGCGCTCCTCGTGCGCTGGTGGCTGCTCCTGGCGCTGGCGGGCGCGGGCGTCTACGCGCTGCACCATGCCGCGCGGCGCGATCGCGGCGCCTGGCGCGCCGCGGCGGGGCCGCTCGTCTTGATCGCCCTGCACGCGGCGGGCGTGCTGCTGTTCTTCGTCAACGCGCGCTATCGCCTGCCGCTGTGGCCGGCGCTGGCGGCGCTCGCCGGCGTCGGCCTGATCCCGCACGTGCGCCGCGACGCCTG
>JBCCOR010000034.1:0-15099 GCA_039025295.1 Acidobacteriota bacterium | reverse complement strand
GACGAGAACGCGCCGACCGGCTTCGAGGCGTACAGCACGCGGCTCAAGGAGGACGAGCGCGCGCGCCTCGGCGACTGGAACGCCGTCACCCGCGTCGCGGGCGCGCTCGGCAGCGGCGCGGCGATCCGCATCGCCAACCATCAGCCCGATCCGAACCGGCTCACCCAGGAAGCGAACATCCCGGCGATCGCGCTGCAGTACCTGAAGCAGATCGTGCTGTCAGGCGGTCTCGTCAGCTGCCGGGACTGCGCGGTCGAGACCGGCGGCACGATCCGGGACACCACCGAGCTGACGCAGAAGATGAGCTTCCCCGTCGAGGGTCCGGCCGATTCGCTGTGCGGCATGTACAAGCCCGCGCTTCGGGGCGGCGATCAGCTGATGGTGACGAGCGCCGTTTTCGACGGCGACGAAGTGCTCGGCGGCACCACCCTCGGCAACGTCGCGCAGGCGCTGCGCAGCCTGGCCGACGACGGCTGGATCAAGTTCAAGATTCCGATCTTCCGACGCGCGGGCATGGAAGATCGCACGGTCGACAGCGCGGCCGTGCAGATGCACATCCTGCCCGCGGGCGGCCTGGGCGCGGCGGCCACGGGCGGCTTCGGCCATCCCGAGAGCAAGGCCGACGTCGACAAGGTCCACTTCTGCGCCGGCTTCGATCTGCAGATCGCCGACGCCGACGCGCTCGGCGGCGCGATCGTGCCCGATTCGAAAGAAGAGATCGGCGCGATGACCTGGGTCGATCTCGACAACGACGACCGCGACGCCCACTTCGACCGCGACGACGCCGAGGGCGTCGAGGATGGCGACGACGAGCTCAGCCAGCTCGTGCTCCAGCTGCCGAGCGGCGCCACGGGCACGGTCAAGCTCGAGGCCACGCAGGGACGCGGCCGGGTGGCGCTGTGGACGGCGCGCACGAAGAACAGCGCGTCGGAGCGCTACACCGACGAGGGCAGCGCGCTCACCCTGCCCGCCGACTTCGTCGACAATGGCGCGTTCCTACAGAAGGTGCTCTACGTCGAGGGCATCGAGGCGAGCCAGGGCGCGTCGGACGTCGTCTTCGAGCTGACCTACACGCCCGAGAACACCGCGACCAAGCCGGTGACCGACCGCGTGGCGCTGACGGTCCTGGCGGTCGACGATCTGACCTGGCGCGGCAAGCGCAACGGCGAGAACGACGACGACGTGCTCGGCTGCGATCCCAACCACGAACTGCACAACGACGTCACGCGCGCCTCGGTGCCCGCCGACGACGCGGTCACGTGCACGCACAAGCACAAGACCGACGAGGGCGATCGTCCGGTGCGGGTCTTCCCCGGCAAGCGCTACGAAAACGGCGAGGCGTCCCTGCTCAAACGCAGCGAGGTGACGCTCGAGGTCGCGCTCAACGTCAAGCCGCCGCGGCCGGTGACGCTGCATCTGCGCAGCTTCGACGTCGACGATCCGAGCGCGTCGGGCGACAAAGTCGACGGCGAGACCGGCGTCGACGACAACCGCATGAGCGGCCCGACCGCGCGTGGCCGCTTCGTCGACGGCGAGGGCGATCGCCTGGCACTCGAGATCACCGAGACGAAGACCCCAACGCCCTTCGAGGTCGGCATGCAGCCCGGCGACAACTACCGCGTCGCGACCAGCGGCGACCGCGATCTGCTCGACGACGTCGCGAACGACGACACCCAGCTGCCCGAGGCCGACCGCGGCCGCCTGATCGAGGAAAACGTCTTCGCCCGCGGCGGCGCCGCCGCCGACGCCGAGCTGCGCGACGCCCCCGCCTGGGTCTCCGACACGCTGACGGTGTGGCGCAATCTGTGGGTCGAGCGCGACTCGATGGAAAACATCCGGGGAAGCGTGCTCACCGGTACGATCGAGGCCGTGCGGCCGGTCAGCGGCACGAACTGCCCGACCACGGCGCTCGAGCTCGATACCGATCTCGACATCCTGAACGCGCGGGATCCGTCCGCCTGCGGCGACCACGGCGTGTGGCACACCTACTACGGCGGCCGCCTGCGCGCGCTGGGCACCGAGTTCACCGTCGTGGGCAGCACGGCCTATGGCGCGCCGCGCGACGTCATCACCATCTGCGATTCCACCAACGCCCTGCCCACCGTCGCGCTGCAGCAGTCACTCAAAGACAAGACATTCGGCCTGCGCGACGACGACTTCCGCCCGGTGAAGATCCAGCGATTGCTTCCTGGCACGCTCAAAGAGGTCGCGCTGCCCGAAGGCGCCTCCCTTCCGCTGCCGCCGGTCGATCGCCTGATGCCGGGCGAGCACGACGCCTACGCCCCGGCCTACGTGCGCGCGCGTCTGCTCGAAGAAGCGGGCGGATCGAAGCCCGGCAGCGTGCCCCTGCTCACCAACCTCGAAAAAGACGATCGAGCCTACGTGCGCGGTCTGTTCACGGCGTTCAAGCAGGCGGCGCACGAGGACGATCCCAATCTCTGGACGGTCTATCTGCTCGCCGGCCTGCAGGGCGTGCACTGGGAAGACGCCGAGGGCATCCACTGCAGGCCGGGCGAAGCAAGCTGCACGTGCCTCGGCAAGCGCTACACGGAAGGTCGCGCTGGCGGCGTTGCGGGCGAAGCCGACGGTCCGGGTGGTCACGGCGCAATGATCTACTGGGGATCGGGCTCCGAGCTCGAGCGCGACAAATCGAAGGACGAACACGGCAAGCCGGTCAATCCGGAAGGCTGGCGCCTGATCGATACGGTGGCGCACGAAATCGGCCATCTCTTCGGCGGCGTCCACGAGGACACGGGCCTCATGGGCGACGCAACCCATGGTCCGATGACCAAAGACTTCACCGACGTCACCCTGGCGAGGATCCGCTCGGCGAAGCATCCGTAGCGGCCGACAGCGCCAGACCCCAGCGCCAGCCGAACGCGCCCGAACGGATCGTCACCGTCGCCGTGTCGCCCTCGGCCAGCACGGCGTCGTCGGGCAGTTCAGCGCGCGCGATCGGCGGCGCGGCGTCGCCGGGAAAGCGAAAGCTGCCGTGGTTGCGGCAGGTGATGATCGTCGTCGTCGAGTTTTGCGCCTTGTGCGTCGCGCAGTCGCGCGTGAAGCCGGTGACCTGAACGACGTGCGCCGCCGGCGTGGCCGGATCGAGCAGGCCGTTGAGCACGAGGCCGACGCCCGACGCGAGCGTCGCCGTGCCCGCGACGAGCAGCACGCCGCCGAACGCCATCTGCGCCGGATCGAGCCATCCGCGCCGGCCGAGCCACAGCGTCCCGCCGAGCGGCAGCAGCGCGATCAGCAGTCCGACGCCGAGGCTCTGCCACCAGCTGCGCGCGTCGAGCGGGGTGTAGAAGAACATCGGCAGCACCATCGACAGCGGCCCGATCACCACCGTCGCCAGGCCGCCGAGGCCGACGATCATCTGCGCGCGTTCGCAGTTCACGGTGCGTCTTCCTTGCCGGCCGGCGCAACATTGACGAAGCGCTGCAGCTCGCCGCGCAGCGGATCGTCGATCGCCGGATCGAGATCGAGCATGAACGCCTCGTACTTGCGCATTTCCGGCAGCGTCGAGAGCTTCCAATAAAGCAAACCCCGCAAAGGCGTCTCCCCCGTCGCCCACAGGCGGTGCAGCGCGCGCACGGCCAGGGCGCGCTCGTGCGCGTGCTTCGGCTGCGCGGTCCAGAAGAACGCGTCGTCGTTCGCCGGATCGCCGTCCTCGGCCCACACCGGCACGAAGCCGGCATCGCTCCACGGCGCCACCGTCGTGCCGCGGCGCAGCGTGTAGCCGAGCTCGGTGAAGAGGATCGGCAGCGTCAGATCGCGGTCGGCGCGAAACGCCGCAACGGCGTCGAACACCGTCCGCCAGGCGTCGGTCAGGGCGTCGACGCGCAGCGGCGCATCGAGCCCGGCGCGCAGCGGGAAGTAGGCGTTGATGCCCATCCAGTCGAGCGCGTCCCAGAAACCCATGTCGGCGTAGGCGTCGTGGTTGGCGGCGAAGGTCAGCGGACCGCGGTAGATCGCGCGCGTGCGTTCGATCAGCATCCGCCATTCGCGATCGAGCAGCGCGCGGCGCCGGTTCATCGCGGCGAGCGGATCGTCGGCGTCGGCGAAGGTGTAGACGCGCGCCCACGCGCGCTCGACGGCGTTGCGCGCCGTCACGAAGTCGACCAGCGACGCGAAGTCGGCCGCGCCCATCGACGCGCGCGTTTCGTCGTCGACGCGCGGCTCGAGGCGCTGCACCAGCGCGCGCAGGCGCTGCTGATCGTCGTCGCTGAGGTAGTAGGCCGGCAGGACCGGCGTCTCCTCGATCGGCAGCGTCGCGGCGAGCGCGTTGAGCTCGCTCGCGATGCCGAGCATCGCCACGCCCTCGGCCTCGGCGATGCGGGCCCAGTGGGCGACGAACGCGTCGTAGCGGCGGAACCACGCGCGCGTTGCCGCGTCGGTGCGCGGAAAGATCATGCCGTGCCAGAGGAAGCGGTTGGGATCCTGCGCGGCCTCGGCGGGGGCAACGTACGGGAACTGGATCCGCAGGACGAGCACGACCGCGATGCCCGCGCGCCGCGCGGCGCGGATCTCCTCGACCACGTGCGGCGCCTCGTCGAAGGTCAGCCGCGCATCGTCCCAGCCCGCCTGCTCAGCGTAGATCGTCACCTGGACGGCGTTCATGCCGTTCTGCTTCAGCGCCGCCATCCACGCGTCGACGTCGCACTCGGCGGTTTGAATGCCGCCGAGCAGGAACGGCGGCAGCGCCGGCGCGGCGGGCGGTTTCGCTGCGCCCGTCTCCGCCAGCGCAAGCGCCGCGCCCAGCAGCCACGCGCAGCCCATCAGTGCCAGAAGCAGCCCGACGCGTCGCGGTGCCGCGGCGCGCATCTACGGCGCCCCCCGCTGTTGATCGACGCGCGAGGCATTCACCGTGCGCAGCTCGTTGATCGCGCGGTAGCGCTCGAATTTCTCGGCCACACCGAGGGGCGTGTCGTCGTCCAGGTTGCGGATGCTGACGTCGGCGCCCGCGTCGAGCAGCATGCGGATGCTCTCGATGTTTTCCCAGCCGGCCGCGTAGTGCAGCGCCGCGTTGAAGTGCATGTCGAGCACGTTGACGTCGGCGTCGCAGTCAAGCGCCACCAGCAGCGCCAAGATCTCGGTGTGGTTGCGGGCCGCGGCGAGATGGAGCGGCGACACGCCGACGTGATTGCGGAAGTCGCTGGACGCCCCGTGAGCCAGGAGCACGCGCGCCGCCTCGACCTGGTCGTGGCCGATCGCGAACGAGAGCGCCGCCCAGCCTTCTTCCTCCCGATGGTCGATGTCGTCGTAGTGCGGCAGCAGGGTCTTCAGGATATCGACCGCGCCGCCGCGCGCAGCGTGATGCAGCAGCGTGTGTTCCTTGCGGTTGCGGTAGGGCACGCGCTCGGGCGTGAAGAGACGATGGAAGATCGCGGACCGTCCGTGAAACGCCGCGTGGTCGATCGGGTAGTCGCCGTTGATGTCGGCGCGGTGCTCGGCGCCGCTGCGCATCAGCGCGTCGATCAGGTCGACCGGCCATCGGCGCGCGGCGAGATGCAGCGGCGTCGTGCCTTCTTCGTCGAACGCGTTGACGTCGGCGCCGACCTCGATCAGCCAGTCCACGACCGCGCGGTCGTCGTGATCGAGGGCGATGTGCAGGGCCTGCGTGCCGTCCTCGTTGGCCTGGTTCAGCCGATCACCGGCGCGGAACAGCGCGCGCGCCACGGTCAGGTTCATGCGCCGCATGCACTGCATCAGCGGCGTCTCGCCGCGCGCGTCGATCCAGGGCTGCGGCACATCCTCGGCCAGGACGCGCGCCCACGATGGATCGCCCTGGTGACACACCCAGTGAATGGGCAATCGACCGCCGGCGTCGCGGCTGTCGCGCGCCGCGCCGCGGTCGAGCAGATGCTGCGCGATCGCGCCGTGGCCGAGCGCGACGGCCAGATGCAGGAGCGGACGGCCGTTGACGCGCGTCTCGCGCAGCACGTCGGCGTCGACCGCGCGCAGCGCGTCGAGATCGCCGCTGAGCACCGCCTCGTGGGCGACGCGGGCCGGGCCAGCCGGCGTGCCGGGCCGCGGACCGAGCGGACGCGCGTCGGCCGCGAAGCGCTTGAGCTCGACCAGGGCGGGCTCGTCGTCGCCGTGCCCGAGATGGATCATGAACGGCTCGTGCGCCATCAGCGAGGCGCGCGTCGACAGCTTCCAATAGAAGATGCCGCGCAGCGGCACGTCGTCGGTCTCCCACACGTTGCGCAGCGCGCGCACGGCCAGCGCCCGCTCGTGCGGATGCGTGGGCTGCAGCGCCCAGAAGAACGCGTCGTCCTTCGAGGTGTCCTCGTCGGGACTCCACAGCGGCACGAAGCCCTCGGCGGCCCACGGCGCGACGCTCGTGCCGCGCAGCCGGGTGTAGCCGAGCTCGGTGAAGACGATCGGCATGTCCAGGCCCTGGGCTGTCTGGAAGGCGTCGATCTGGCCGAAGACGTCGCGCCACGCCGCCTCGAGCATCGCGACGTCGGGCGGCGGCTCGAGACGCGGGCGCAGCGCGAAGTAGGCGTTGATGCCGATCCAGTCGAGCGCGTCCCAGAAGCCGACCTCGTGGTAGTTGTCGTGGTTGGCGGCGAAGGTCAGAAAGCCGCCGTAGACCTCGCGCACGTTCGCGATCAGCCGGCGCCACTCGGCCTCGATGCGCTGGCGACGCTCGTTCATCGCGGCGATCGGATCCGCCACGTCGTCGAAGGTGTAGGCGCGCGCCCACGCCTGTTCGCGCACGCTGCGCTGGCTCAGCAGCTCGTCGAGCGAGTCGATGTCGCTCACGTTCATGCTGCGGCGCACGTCTTCGGTGAACACGGGCTTGAGCCGCTGCAGCAGATTGCTCAGGCGGATCTGGCTGTTGGGATCGAGGTAGAAGGCCGGCAGGTTGGGGATTTCGTCGATCGGAATCGTTGCCCCGAGGGAGTTGAGCTCGCTGCCGATCGCGATCATCTCGACGCCTTCGGCCTCGGCGATCTCGGCCCACTTGGTGACGAACGCCTCGTAGCGCCGGAACCACAGCCCCATCTGCGCGTCGGTTTCCGGAAAGATCAGGCCGTGCCACAGGAAGCGGTTGTCCTCGGTGTAGTGGTTGAGCGCCACCCGCAGCACGAGCAGAACCTGGACGCCGTCGGCGCGCGCCGCGCGGATCTCGTTGACGACGGCGAGGTCGTAGTCGTCGTACCAGAGCTGCGCGCTGTTCCACGCTCCCTGCTGGGCGTACACCGTCACCTGGACGGCGTTCATCCCGTGGCGATCGAGGCCGGCCATCCACTTGGCGTGATCGAGCTCGTTGGCCTGGATGCCGCCGAGCAGGAACGGCTGCGACGGCTCAGCGGCGGGCATCTCGGCGACGCACCACGCGGCGCTCAGCCAGAGCGCGCATCCCAGCAGCAGGGGACGGAGTCGGTCGATCGGTCGCATGCCGCGGAGCCTACCGAAGTTCGGCGGCGGATCGCAGCATCGCCTCGGCGCCGATGCGCGCCGTCGGCATCGACGCAAGCGGACGACGCGGCGCCCGTGACCTTCGCCGGCCGCGTGCAAAGATGCGAATCAGGAGGATGCCATCATGTCTTGGAAAACCCTCGGTACCGTCGCCCCCGCGGCAGCTCGACGCTGCGCGCCTCGTCGTTCATCACGCCCTGCAGATCATCGCCATCGGCGCCTGCCGCACGCTGCTGCCCGCGCGCGACGACGACAGCCACACCGCGCTCGAATGGGACGCCGCGGGGCGCCGCTGGCTTTGCGACGCGCTCCCGACCAGCGGCCTGCGTCCCGGTCTGCGTCCGGAGGATTTGACCCTGACGCTCGGCGACGCGTCCTTTCCGCTGATCGGCAAGACGCGCGAAGACGGCCTGGCCTGGCTGCGACGTCAGCTGGCCGACGCCGGGCACGACGCCGACGCGATCCATCTGGACTTCCACTACGAGATGCCCAGCCACCCGATCGAGGCGGGCGCCCCGTTCGACGATCTGCGCGATGCGTACGCCGAGATCGCGGCCTATTTCGACGACAGCTTCCAGCTGCTGACGGCGCTGCGGGACAGCCTGCCCGAGGATCCCGTCATCCTCACCTGGCCGCATCATTTCGACATGGCGATGCTGCTCGAGCTCGGCCCGCGTGCCGACGATCGCGCGCGCTACATCGGCATCGGCATGGCGCCCGGCGACGACCACATCGATCAGCCGTATCTCTACGTCACGCCGCAGCCCGCGCCCGACGAAAACGCCGCGCTGCCCGCGCTGCCCCACGGCGTCTGGCAGCGCAAGCCGTTCTTCGGCGCGATCCTGACCGCGGAGGACTGGCTGCGCGGTTCAGACGCCGAACAGCAGCAGCGCGCGTCCGCGTACCTGGCCGAAGCCGTCCGCGGCGGACGCGCGCTGCTGGGCTGAGGGTCGGTGCGATCACGCGCCGCGGCCGACGAGGCATCCACCCCGTTGGCCGCAGTCGATCCGGCTGCAACGATCGCGCTGGGCTGATCACGGACTGGGCATGGACGCCCGGTCAGGATAACGATCCGCTACGGAATGTCACATAGCTGGTCCGGAGCGCAGCTTTCGCAATACGGACTGTTGCCCGAGAGGATGGTGAGCCACGCGGTGCGCCAACCGCTGGTGCCGCATGCATTCTTCGCCCGCACGCGCAGCGTGTAGGCGCCCGGACTCATGAAGAAACCGCTGATCACAGTCGACGGCGCGGTGGTTGTTGTGCTGAACAAGGCGCCCACCACCTCCCACTCGTAGCTCGCCGCACCTGCGACGCTCGGCACCGAGTACAAACCGGAGTCGTACTGGCACAGGCTGGCCGGGTTGCGGCTGATCGTGCCCGGAGTCGCCGGCGCGGTGCACGGGCCGCCACCGGTGCTGCTGCGGGTGTAGAGAAGCTTGTCCGTTGTGCCGCGGGGGATCCCTCGGATCGCGCCGGTGGTTGCACGCGTCAGCAGCTTCGCCTTGACCTGTGCCGGTGTCAGGAATGGAATCTCGTCGAGGATCAGCGCCGCCGCGCCCGCGACGTGCGGCGACGCCATCGACGTGCCGCTGATCGTCTTCGACGCGTAGCTGCTGGTGTGCCACGCCGAGGTGATGCTGCTGCCCGGCGCCAAGATGTCGACGCAGGAGCCGCGGTTCGAGAACCACGAGAGCCAGTCGGATGAATCAGTCGACGCGACCGTCATCGCTTGGGCCGCGCGCGCCGGCGAGAAGCGACAAGCATCGGTCCCCCAGTTGCCAGCCGCAACCGCAAAGAACACGCCCGCGCGGACCGCACTGTTGACCGCATAGTCGAGCGAGCGGGAAGCGCCGCCGCCGAGGCTCATATTGGCAACAGCGGGCGAAAGATGGTGGCGGCTGACCCAGTCGACACCCTCGATGACGTTGGAGAGCGTGCCGGAGCCATTGCAGTTCAGCACGCGCACGCCGTGCACGGTCGCCTGCTTGGCCACACCGTACCGGGCGCCCACCGCGGTACCTGCCACGTGCGTACCGTGACCGTTGCAATCGTCGGGCGCACCGCCGTTGATCGCGTCATAGCCGTTGCCCACGCGGCCGAGATACTCGTAGTGGTGCGCGCGAATGCCCGTATCGATCACGTAGACGTGCACACCCGAACCGTTGTGGTCGTAGATGTAGGTCGTGTTCAGCGGCAGATTGCGCTGATCCACGCGATCGAGACCCCAGGTGGCGTTGAATTGCGTGGTCTCGCTGAGCTGCACGATCGCGTCTTCCTCAACCCACGCAACGCTGCTGCGCTTCGCCAGGTTCTCCGCCGCGCGCTCGGTCAAGCCGTTCACGACCGCACCGTTGAGCACCGCCTCGTAGACGCGCGTGACGTGACCGCTGTGGAAGCGCGCCACGCTTTGCACGACGTCCGCCGCGCGCACGGTGTCGTCGAAGACGACGATGTACTGGCCGGGAATCGCCTCGCCCTTGGCCTTGATCAGCTTGCCGTCGGCAAGATCGGCCTGCTGCGCCCAGCCGGGTGCGGCCAGGACCAACACGATGCATAGAACAATCCACTTCTTCATCAGCGTCATTCTCCCTAGGTAGCCCAAGCGCGCGAGGCGCCCGGAAATGTGAGCAACAACACTGAAATTTGCAAAGATCTTGCCAATTTTTCGTAATGATTTCTGTTATTTAATAATCATGCGATCAACAACGCATGCATCAATACATGGCCAATCATGCTTTTCTCAACAGCGCGAAGATCCAGCGACCGAGGGACAGGGAGAAGTTGTCATCGCTGAACATTTGCCTATGCAGATTTGATAATTTTTAAGGCCAAGTCGCCCCAACGCACAGCGGCCGACGAGGCACCCGCCCCGTCGGCCGCTTGGATCGGATCACTGAGGATCCGCGCAGGCTGCCCGCCCTACTCCAGGCTGCGGCAGATCCGCGTGTTGCAGCTGCCGCAGATCGGGTTGCTGCGCGGCAGGATGCTGAGCGTCGTGGTGCGCCACGAGCTCGTGCCGCACGCGTTCTTCGCGCGCACGCGCAGGGTGTAGGAACCCGGCGTGATGCGGTACGCGAAGATCGACGTGATCGGCTGGGCCGTGGTGGCGTTGAACCACGTGCCGACGAGCTCCCACTCGTAGCTCGTCGCACCGGACACGCTCGCCACCGAGTAGGTGCCGTCCTCGCGGTCACACAGGCTGCTCGGGTTGCGGCTGATCGGGCCCGGCTGGCCCGGCACCGTGCAACCGCCACCGCCGCCGCCGCGGGTGTAGAGGAAGTCGTTCGGCGAGCCGCTCTGAATGCCCGAGATGACGTTCTGGGTCGAGCGCGCGATCAGCGTGCTCTCGACCTGGGCCGCGTTCAGGCTCGGGTTCTCGTCGAGAAGCAGCGCCGCCGCGCCCGCCACGTGCGGCGACGCCATCGACGTGCCACTGATCGTGTTGATGGCCGTGTTGCTCGTGTGCCACGCCGAGGTGATGCTGCTGCCCGGCGCCCAGATGTCGAGGCAGGTGCCGAAGTTCGAGAACGACGAGCGCGTGTCGCTCGAGGTGGTCGAGCCGACCGTGGTCGCGTTGGCCGCGCGCGCCGGCGAGAAGTTGCAGGCGTTCGCGTTGTTGTTGCCCGCCGCGACGGCGAAGAACACGCCCGCATTGACCGCGCTGTTGACCGCGCTGTCGAGCGACGACGACACGCCGCCGCCGAGGCTCATGTTCGCCACCGCCGGATCGATGTGGTTGTTGCGCACCCAGTCGACGCCCGAAATAACGCCCGAGGTCGAGCCCGAGCCGTTGCATCCGAGGACGCGCACGCCGTGCACCGTCGCCTTCTTCGCCACGCCGTAGGTCGTGCCGACCGCGGTGCCCGCGACGTGCGTACCGTGACCGTTGCAGTCGTTGGGCGCGCCGCCGTCGATCACGTCGAAGCCGTTGCCGACGCGACCCGTGAACTCCACGTGGCTCGAGCGGATGCCCGTGTCGAGGACGTACACGTGCACGCCGGTGCCGTCGTAATCGTAGATGTAGGTCGTGTTCAGCGGCAGGTTGCGCTGATCGACCCGGTCGAGGCCCCAGGTCGCGTTGTTCTGCGTCGTCGCGCCGATCGTCAGGATCGCGTCTTCCTCGACCCACGCGATGCTGTCGCGCTTCGCCAGATTCTCGGCCGCGCGCTCGGTCAGGCCGGTCACCACCGCGCCGTTGAGCACCGACGTGAACACCTGCTTGATGTTGCCGCGGTGGAAGCGCGCCACCTGATGGGCGACGTCGGCGGCGCGAACCGTGTCGTCGAAGACGACGATGTACTGACCCGGAATGGCCTCACCCTGGGCTTTGATCAGCTTGCTGTCGGCAAGGTCGGCCTGCTGGCCCCAGGCGGGCACGGCCAGCGCGAGCGCGGTCAAGAGAATGAAGAGCTTCTTCATGATGGACGGTACTCCTAACGGTGTGGAATGGAAGAGCGCACAGGCGCAAACAACAGTCGCCTACAGAGCAAACCCGCTGCCAACGGCGACTCTCCACAACGAGGAGATGTTGTGATCACCCAGAAATCATAAAATCGAACCTTTCATTTCAAATAAAGACGAAGCTCTTTTTCTGCTGCGCGTCGCACGCCGCACGCGCCGTCCGCGGTTCTCAGACTTGAACATGCGCGAACCTCACATCTGACGATCCGACCCTGCCCGGCGATCGCATCGATCGGGCAACCGTCTTTGTTTCTTGCAGTTCGACGCAGGCTCGAGATCTCTAGAGAGTTTCCAGAGAGCGTCTAGAGGACGCCGATGATCGATCTTCGATTCACTGAGTGGGCCACGACGGACCGCGGACACGCCGCGCGCCGCCATCGCCAACACCCAACCGGAGATCCTCACCATGGCACACCGCAACCTCACGCACGCGCTCGCTCTCGTCATCACACTCGCCCTCGGCGCGCTCACCAGCACGACCCACGCGGCGACCCTCGACGTCTGCGCGTCGGGCTGCACCTACGCGACGGTCGCCGGCGCGGTCGCCGCCGCGGGCGCGGGTGACACGATCGAGCTCGCGGCCGAGACCTTCGTCGAAGGCAGCATCACGCTCGACAAAGACCTCACCATCCGCGCAACGGGCGGCATGGCGACGATCAACGCAACCTCGTTTCTGGCCGCCCTCATCATCGACAGCGGCGTCTTCGTCCATCTCGAAAACCTGCGGCTCGAAGGCGGCACCTACTGCCGGCTCGACAACGCCGGCACGGTCGATCTGTCGACCGTCTGGATCGTCGGCATGGGCCCGGGCGCCCCGTCGACCTTCGGCGGCGTGCTGAATCGGGCGTCGGGCACAATGACGATCGGCAGCGGATCGGCCGTCATGGGCAACGCGTCCGTCGTCTACGGCGGCGGCATCAACAACATGGGCCATCTCGTGATCATCGGCGCGACCGTCACCGGCAACACGGGCCACAAGGGCGGCGGCTTCGCCAACCAGGGCGGCACCGCCAGCATCCTGTCGAGCAGCTTCTCGGGCAACCACGCCAACAACCGCGGCGGCGCCTGGGCCAACAAGGGCTACGCGGGCACGCTCGGCTCGGTCGCCTTCCACGGCTCGTCCTCGACCTCGAGCAACACCGCAGGCGTCGCCTGCGATCGCTTCTGGGACAAGGGCCGCACGCCGTCCTGCTTCAACTGACGCGACGTCCAACCAAACCTTCACTCGATTGAACGAGCGCCCTTGCGCCGCTATCTTGATCCACCGAGCCTTGCTTGTCGTTCTCGTCGCACCGCCCCGTTTTCACCCTTTGTTCACGCAGCACAGACAGGAACGCCCATGACTTCCATCGCACGCCGCAGCCGCCGCGCCAACCGCATCACGATGCGCGCGCTGATCGCCATCCTCCTCTTGATCGCCGCACCGATCGTCGCGCAGCCGATTCAGGTCGGCACGTCCGACGCCGTCTCGACGACCGCTTGCACCCTGAGCGACGCGCTCGCGACCGCCCAGCAGGGCGCGTCGGTCGGCGCGTGCGTCTGGGGCGGCGAGACCACGGTCGCGCTCGACAAAGGCGGGGTCTACGCGCTCGCCGCGCCGCCCGCGCCCGTCGCACAGCCGCTGACCCTGCGCGGCGACGCGTCGGCGGTCGCGCCGGCCGAGATCCGCTGGGCCACCGGCGCATCCGGACGCTTCTTCGACGTCGCGCCGGGCGGCGTCCTCACGCTGCGCAATCTGCAGCTGACCGGCGGCAGCGCCTTCGAGGGCGGCGCGCTGCGCGTCCAGGCGGGCGGCGCGGCCGACATGCACGGCGTCACCTTCGCCGACAACCACGCGCAGTACGCGGGCGGCGCGATCGACAGCGCGGGCGCGCTGACGATCCGTCACGCAACCTTCGATGGCAACGACGCCGGCTACGCCGGCGGCGCGATCCACAGCCACGGCGCCGGCACGGTCGACGTCGGCCACAGCCTGTTCGTCGACAACGACGGCTGGGGCGGCGCGATCTACCAGAACGGCGACGCGCTCAGCGTCCACAGCGCGACCTTCTCGGCCAACGTCGGCTTCTACGGCGGCGCGATCTACGGCAAGCGCGGTTCGACCACCGTCGACTTCTCCACCTTCCGCGACAACCAGGCCCAGGCCGGCAGCGCGATCTTCATGGAGTGGGGCGCGCTCACCCTCGAACGCTCGGCGCTGACCGCAGCCGCCGCGCACGGCGCGCTGTGCTTCGGCGGTCACGCCATCACGCTCGCCGGCGGCAACGTGCTGAGCGACGCCAGCTGCGGATCGGCCGACGCAAACAATGACGTGCACGGCGCCGAGATCGCGATGAGCCCGCTGGTGCATCACGGCGGCCTGACGCAGGTGCACGTGCCGCGCTGCGACTGGACGTCGGGCCGCTGCGCATCGCCGCTGATCGATCGTGACGATCTCGATCTGTGCCCGGCCGGCACGATCGAACGCGATCAGCGCGATCAGTTCAACCGCATCGACGCCGCCAATCCGCTCGCAGCGCACGGCGGCAGCGCGTGCGACGTCGGCGCCTACGAGTCGGTCTGCCAGGGCAGCTGGAGCGACGGCCAGAACGTGACCGTGCTGCTGCACGAATACCAAGTGCTCGACGCCGCGCCCGTGCTGCTCGACAACGGCGACTGCTTCGGCCATCCGCTGTGGGACGAGGACGCCGATCCGGCCGCGGGCTGCAGCCTGCGCTGGCAGACCTACGGCGTGCGGCTCGACGTCGTCGACATCGTCTTCCTCGATCCGCAGTGTCCGGCGAGCTGCTTCCCCGATACCGCGCTCTGCGAGGCGCAGTGCACCGGCCCGAGCGGCACGGCGGGCGATGACTTCATGCCCGCCGGCTGGGTCGAAACGGCCCGCGCCGACGGCAGCGTGACGATCGACGTCGACGACTGCTCGCTGCCGATCCTCGGCGAGAACGACTCGATGCGCTACCTGATCGGCGTCCGCGACGCCCAGGATCTGAGCGCGCCGGTCTGGTACTGGGATCCGAAGACGCCGGTCACCAACGACGAGCCGCCGGCGACGGGCGGCGGCGGCGGCATCCCGGGCGTCTGAGCCCGCGCGCTACCCGCAGTCGACGTCGGCGCGGCGGCAGGCGTCGCGCAGCGCGGTCGAGCGGTAGCCGGCGGCGCGCAGCGCCGCGATCAGCGGCCGCGCGCGGTCGACGTCGCCGAGAT
>JBCCOR010000033.1:0-15172 GCA_039025295.1 Acidobacteriota bacterium | reverse complement strand
TCAAAGATTTCCTCGCCAAGAAGGGCATCCGCCTCGATCCCGATCCGGCCTGAGTCGACTCGCACCCGGCGGTCGCCCGCGGCCGGCCCGCGCGCCGCCCCAACGCGCGCGACCGCGCACCGCCTCGGCGGGCGCGGTCGCGCGCGTTGGGGCGGCGCGCGGGCCGGCCGCGGGCGACCGCCGGGTGCGAGTCGACTCAGGCCGGATCGGGATCGAGGCGGATGCCCTTCTTGGCGAGGAAATCTTTGACCTTGGCGTAGATGTCGGCGTTCAGGACGCTGTGCGCGCTGTCGACGACGTCGCGCAGCACGACCCGCAGGTTCTCGCGCCCGCTCCAGTGCTTTTCGGCGAAGGTGGCGAGATCGCGACCGAACGCGTGCTGCAGCAGCACCGCGGCGATGAAGACGTCATCGACGTAGCCGGCCGCGCCGAGCGCCATTTCGGGCAGCAGATCGGCCGGCAGCACGAAGTAGGCGAGTGCGCTGACGATGATGGCGCGCTTCTCCTTCGGCACGTCGCGATCGAGCGCCAGGCGCGCGAGCAGCATGAAGGTGTCGGGGGCGAGCAGCAGAAGCTCGGCCATCTGCGGACCGAAACGCTCGTTGCGCGATTCCAGCGCGTCGCTGATGCGCGCGCGCAGGCGATCGTAGAACGACAGCAGGCCGCCGCTCGGCAGCGCGTGCTCGGCCAGTGCCTCGTCGTTGAGATCGTCGTCGAAATCGTCGGGGCCGTTCGGATCGTCGGTCACGATGCGGGTCTCCAGGCGTGGATGCGGATAGAAGCGGCTGGGCGGTGCGGGCCGGCGCGATGGCAGCCGGCCCTCAACCGTACCATCGCGCGCGCGCCGCGATCCAGATTGCGCCGCACTGCGTCACCCGCGGTCGCGCGCTTGTCAGACGGCCGACGGTCTCGATACCGTCGGCGCATCATGACCCTCATCGAACTGTTCAGTACGCCCGAAGCCTGGATCAGCCTGGCCACCCTCGCCAGTCTGGAAATCGTCCTCGGCATCGACAACATCGTCTTCATCTCGATTCTCGCCGGCAAGCTGCCGGTCGAGCAGCGCAAACTCGCGACCCAGCTCGGCCTCGGCCTGGCGCTCATCTCGCGCCTGGCGCTGCTGGCCTCCCTCAGCTGGGTGATGAGCCTGTCGACGCCGCTCTTCTCGGTCTTCGACCACGGCATCAGCGGGCGCGACCTGATCCTGATCGGCGGCGGTCTCTTCCTGATGGCCAAGGCAACCTTCGAGATCTACGACAAGGTCGAGGCGCAGCACGAAGCCGGCGGCGCGGCGGCCGCCAAGGCGGCGCTGGTGCCGGTGCTGATCCAGATCATGATCCTCGATATCGTCTTCTCGCTCGACTCGGTGATCACCGCCATCGGCATGGTCGATCATCTGGCGATCATGGTCATCGCGGTGCTGCTCGCGATCATCGTCATGCTGGTCTTCGCCGTGCCGATCGGGCGCTTCGTCGAGAAGCATCCGTCGATCAAGATCCTAGCGCTGTCGTTCCTGGTGATGATCGGCATGCTGCTGCTCGCCGAGGGCACCGGCCAGCATTTCAACAAGGGCTACGTCTACTTCGCGATGGCCTTCTCACTGGTGATCGAGCTGCTCAACATGCGCTACCGCCGCAAGCACCGCCTGATCGCGCCCAGCGATCCGCCGCCCGCGACCGCCTGATCAATCGGCCTGATCAATCGGCGTCGACGACGCCGTCGACGCAGCGCCAGCGCCGGTCGAGATCGAGATCGCGCCAGACGTCGGGGCGATTCGAGGTCGCGAGCACCTGCGGCACGTCGGGAAAAGCCCGCCACAGCGCCGCCAGGCGATGGCGATCGAGCTCGGTGTCGGCGTCGTCGAGCAGCAGGATCGGCGCGCGCCCGGCGTCGGCCAGCACGCGGCCCTGGGCGGCGAGCAGCGCGATGCCGAGCGCCTTGCGCTCGCCCGCCGACGCCACCCGGCGCAGATCGGGGCCGTCCCCGCGCACGCGCTGATGGTCGCGCTGCGGCCCGACGTGCGGCTGGCCGACGGCGATTTCGCGCGCCGCGGCGGCGTCGAACGCGGCCTGCGCCGCCGCGACGCCGTCGAGCGCCTCGACCGGCGACGGGCGGTAGGCGAGGGTGATCGCGGGAAAGTCGAGCGCGGCGCAGTCGGCAAGCACCGCGTCGAGCGCCGCGCGCAGGCGATCGACGTAGTCGGCGCGCAGCGCGATCAGCCGCGCCGACGCCTCGGCCACGAGCGCGTTCCACGGCGCCAGCAGATCCGGGCCGGCGGCCGCGCCCGGCCTGGCGAGCAGCGCGCGCTTCTCGGCCATCGCCTGGCGCAGCCGCGCCGCGGTCTCGATCGCCGCCGGCCGCAGGCCGACGATGCCACGATCGAGCAGCCGCCGCCGCGCTTCGGGCGCACCGGTCAGCATGTCGGCGTCGGCCGCCGACCACGCCAGCACCGGCAGCACGGCGAGATGCGACGCCAGGCTGACGCCGGCGGTGCCGTCGAGGGTGCGATGGCGCTGCCCGCCGCGGCCGCCGCGGGTCCAGGTCAGGGTCAGCCGGCGCGAGACCGCCGCGGGCGACGGCCCGATCTCGCCGGCGAGCGCGAAGCCGTCGGCGCCGTGGCGGCAGCCGTCGGCCAGGCGATGGGTACGGAAGCTGCGGGTGGTGGCGAGGAGATAGATCGCCTCGAGCAGGCTGGTCTTGCCGGCGCCGTTGTCGCCCAGGATCAGATGACGCCCGGGCGACGGCCGCCAGTCGAGCGGCGCCAGGTTGCGAAAGTCGCGCGCCTCGAGCGCGAGCAGCACGGGCGCGCTCCGACGCGATCGCGCCGCGTCAGAGGCGGATCGGCATGATCACGTAGACGTAGCGCCGGTCGGGACCGTCGACCGGCATCGCCAGGCACTGCGAGTTCTCGTCTTTGAACGTGAGCTTGATCTCATCGGTCGTGACCGCGCCGAGGAAGTCGCGCAGGTAGTCGGGGTTGATCCCCAGCGAGAGATCGCCGCCGCCGTAGGTGCAGGGCAGATCCTCGGTCGCCTCGCCGAGATCGGGATTGACCGCCGACAGCGTGAGCGTGTCGGTGGTCAGCGCCAGGCGCACGGCGCGCGAGCGCTCGCCGGTGAGCAGGCTGACGCGCTGCACGACGCCCTGCAGCATGCGCCGGTCGGCGCTGACCTCGAGGTTGTTGTCCTGGGCGATCACGCGCTCGTAGTCGGGGAAGGTGCCGTCGAGCACGCGGCAGATCAGCTGCCGGCGCTCGACCGTGAAGCTGAGGTGATGGTCGCTGCGGCGGAAGCGCATCGGGCCGTCGCTCTCGAAGCGCTGCAGCTCCTGCAGGGCCTTGCGCGGCACCAGCACGTCGCCGCCGGCCGCCTCGCCGGTCGGCAGCTCGGCGTCCTCGAGCGCGCTTTCGACCAGCGCCAGGCGATGGCCGTCGGTCGCGACCAGGGTCATCGCGTCCCCGCCCTGCTGCAGCAGCGCGCCGTTGAGCTGGTAGCGCGACTCCTCGTGCGAGATGGCGAAGAACACCCGTCCGATCATGCTGCGGAAGATCGGGAACGGCACGACCGCCTCGGGCGCGTCGCCGAGCGTCGGCAGGGTCGGGAAGTCCTCGGCGGGCAGGCCGCGAATCTTGAACTTGGCCGGACCAGCGAGAATCGTCAGGCTGTTGGCATCGTCGAGCAAGAGGGCCATCTCGTCGTCGCTGCAGGCCTTGACGATCTCGACCAGCTTGCGCGCCTGGATCGCGACCACGCCCTCGGCCTTGACCTCGGCGTCGCAGCTCGAGGTCAGCGACACCTCGAGGTTGGTGGCGGCCAGATGCAGCCGATCGCCCTCGGCCCGCAGGAGCAGATGGGAGAGCACGGGAATGGTGGTGCGTCGCTCGACGATGCCCTGCATGGGCACCAGCTCGTGAAGCAGCTCGACACGGTTCAGTCGGACGTCCATTTCGACGCGGTCTCCTCGACGCGGTTGGCGATGCGCGGGGGTGATGGATGGATCACGGCAGGGCCGGATCGGGCGCGGACAGCGCGGCCATTATTCCAGACCGCGCGAGCTGCGGGCGATGGGTGCGTGCGGATCGCCTGACTTCACCGAGATGGAATCGAAGATCAATAAGAAAACCAGAAGTAAAAGTCATAGGCGCTGTGGATTGGTTGAAAACCCTCGAGAGTTCCTTGAAATCAGTGGTTTGGCCTGTGGAGAAAGACCCGCTTTCCGCTGCGGAATGGCTGTGGGCCAGCTGTGGAAAACGCGCGGTGATTTCGCACGCGCATCGATCTTCCGCAGGCTGTCCGCAGCGCGGTCCGCAGGACCTGCACAGGGTTTTCCACAGCCCTGCCGCGCCCGACGAATCAGCCGAAGTGATCCAGGAACGTCCGCACGGTCTGGTCGATGTCGGGCTCTTCGCGCCGCAGCCGGTCGATCTTCTCGACCGAATACATGACCGTCGAATGATGCTTGTCGGTGAAGTGCTTGCCGATGTCGGGATACGACAGCGGGGTCAGCTTCTTGCACAGGTACATCGCCATCTGGCGCGGGAAGGCGATGTGCTTCGAGTTGTTGCGGCTCTTGATCTGACTGACCTTGAGGCCGTAGTGGCGGGCGATGAATTTGATGATGTCGTTGGCGTGCACCCGCGGATCCTGCGGCAGGACGTCGCGCAGGGTCTCCTTGGCCACCGCCAGCGAGAGCGAGCGACCGGTGAGCGAAGCGTAGGCGATCACGCGGTTGAGCATGCCCTCGAGCTCGCGCACGTTCGACTTGACGTGCTGGGCGATGAAGAGCGCGACGTCGTCGGGCAGCTCGAACGCCTCGCTCTCGGCCTTGCGGCGCAGGATCGCGACCTTGGTCTCGAGCTCGGGCGGCTGGATGTCGGTGATCAGTCCCCACTCGAAGCGGCTGCGCAGGCGCTCTTCGAGCGTCGGGATGTGGCGCGGCGAGGCGTCGGACGACAGGATGATCTGCTTGCGGCCGTTGTAGAGCGTGTTGAAGGTGTGGAAGAACTCTTCCTGCGTGCGCTCTTTGTTGGCGATGAACTGGATGTCGTCGATCAGCAGCACGTCGATCGTGCGGTAGCGGTTGCGGAACGCCGGCATGCGGTCGAAGCGGATCGAGTTGATCAGGTCGTTGACGAACTGCTCGGCCGGCAGGTACATCACCCGATAGTCGGGGAAGCGCGCGAGGATGCCGTGGCCGATCGCGTGCATGAGATGGGTCTTGCCGAGGCCGACGCCGCCGTAGAGGAAGAGCGGGTTGTAGCTCTGGGCCGGACTCTCGGCGACCGCGGCCGCGGCGGCGTGCGCGAACTGATTCGAATTGCCGACCACGAAGCGATCGAAGGTGTAGCGCGGGTCGAAGTGCGGCCGCGGGATATCGCCGCCGGCGTCGTTCGCGGCGGTCGCGCCGTCGGCGCGGGCGATCTCGGTGCGGCTGTCGAGGTCCTCGGCGGTGAGAAAGCGCACGTCCAGCCGCTCGAGCGCGAGCGCGGTGAGCGCGCGCGTGATCGCGCCGCGGTAGCTCTGCTCCAGGGTGTGGACGAAGTGATCGTTCGGGGTGGCCAGGATCAGCTGCTCGTCGCTGTCTTCGACCACCTCCAGCGGATCGAACCAGGTCTGCAGCTCCTCGGCGTCCAAATCGCGCTCGAGGGCCTGCCGCAGGCGCGGCCAGTGGCGATTGTCCATCGGAAATCCGTACGCATTTCCACAGGCTTTCCACAGCTTGTGGAAAAACCAGCGGGGTGAAGATTCAGACGACATGTGCGTCGGCGGGGGGTACGACCGAGGCGCACGCCAAGTACCCAACAAAGACGGTTGACCAGGGTACCACAGGCCATCCGCGCCGCCTTGCCCGTCTCACGGCGTAGGGCGGACGCTAGACAGCGACGTGAGTTGTTGGGCTTCTGTCCACTTTTTGGCTGGAAAAATGCGCGTTCTCATCCGGAGATCGGTTGTTGTCTAGGTTTTTTCTAGACGATCTCTGCGTACAACCCCGAGATGTCGAAGACAGGGGGTTGTCTTGTGTAGGACACCTGCTGTATAGTCTTTCCAGACCGCGCAACCCGGGGACGGCTTCCCACCCTTGCACGTTCACATCTGACATTTCGTTGACCGATCTCGCGTCAACCCCTATCTCTCTACGCCACACAAATCCCTCAATCACCACGAGGGTCAACCGGATCCACCTCACGCGATCCTGAGCCGTCCACCCGCGCACCCGCACCGGAACTCGTCGCCGTCACGGCGTGCTGACATCCGACGAGCTGAACCCGGTGATGCCTTGTTCGACCGCTGTTCGCTGTGCCCGCCACAGCAAACAGCGGTCTTTCCTTATTGGGGACTTTCTTTGTCAGGTCGCGCCCTCGACGACCTGCGCTCCAACGCACAACGCGCCGCCGGATCGAATCTCCGACGGCGCGTTGGGGGCGCTGCCCGTCTGCGCGACGGGCGATGGGTGCGATCAGCGGAAGCCGCGGCGCAGCTCGCGCTTGAACAATTCGAAGGCTTCGTCGCCCAGCAGGCTGATCACCACCCGCTCGAGTTTTGTGCCGCCCTGCAGATAGCGGTAGACCTCGGTGAGGGTGATGCGTGCGCAGCGGTCCATCGGGAAGCCGAAGACGCCGGTCGAGATCGCCGGCAGCGCGAGCGACTTCAGGCCGTGACGGTCGGCCAGGGCGAGCGAGGCGCGCACCGCTGAGGCCAGTTTACGATCTTCGTCGCCCTCGCCCTGCTGCGGACCGACCGCGTGAATGACGTGCTTGGCGGTCAGGTTGCCGCCGCCGGTGAGCACGGCCGTGCCGACGGGCGTGCCGCCGATGCGATCGCATTCTTCCTGGATCGACGGCCCGCCCTTGTCGCGGATGGCACCCGCCACGCCGGTACCCAGCTGGAGCTGCTCGTTCGCCGGGTTGACGATCGCATCCGTGTCGAGGTCGGTGATGTCCCCCTCGATCAGCTCCAGCTGCGTGCCTTCCAGTTGTATCGACAGCTTTCTGCGTTCCATCGCTATGGTTCTCTCCCCACGGGGTCGATCAAGTCTTGTCGGATCGTACGAAAATCTTCACGACGCACAGCGTCTGAGGCGTAGCGTACCAGAGGCGTGTACTGTGCGTTGGTCGCCCCTATGTGACCCGCGCGCGCTTGCATGAACCGTCCATGGTATATGCTCCCGCAGCTATGCTCAAGGAACTTAAAGCCGACCTGGCCGCGGCGCTGGCCGACCGCATTCGCGACCGATTCGATGTCGACCACGATCCGGTCGTCCAGGTGCCGCCGCGACGCGCGCTGGGCGATCTGGCGTTTCCCGCGCCGCTGCATCTGGCGCGCGTGCTCAAGCGCAAGCCGCGCGACATCGCCACCGAGCTCGCCGACGGCTGGACCCCCGCGGGCCCCGTGCGCGCGGTGCGGGTCGAGGGCGCGGGCTATCTCAACGTCTTCCTCGATCGGCCGGCGATCGCCGCAGCGCTGCTTCGCGCGCCCGCGTTGCCGGCGGCGGATCCCACCCCCAGCCTGGCGAAGGTGGTGGTCGAGCACACCAACATCAATCCGAACAAGGCCGCGCACATCGGCCATCTGCGCAACGCGGTCCTCGGCGACATCCTGGTGCGCGCGCTGCGCCGACTCGGCCACGCGGTCGAGATCCAGAACTACATCGACGACACCGGCGTGCAGGTGGCCGACGTGGTCGTCGGCTTCCTCGATCTGCGCGGCAACACGATCGACGACATCGCCGCCATCCCGGAGCCGTTCGACGTCCACTGCTGGGACCTCTACAGCGCGGTCGGTCGCTGGTACCAGGACGATCCGTCGCGCGACGCGCTGCGCCGCCAAACCCTGCACGCGATGGAGCACGGCGCGCTCGGCGAAGCGCTCGACGCCGACGCCGCGCGCCGGGCGGCCGCCGGACGCCTGGTCGCGCAGCGCATCGTCCGCTGCCATCTGGCGACCATGGCGCGTCTCGGCATCGGCTACGACGTGCTCACCCACGAAAGCGACATCCTCGGCCTGCGCTTCTTCGCCGACGCCTTCGAGGGCCTCAAGGCGAGCGGCGCCGTGCGCCTCGAAGAAGACGGCAAGAACGCCGGCTGCTGGGTGATGCCGCTGTCGCAGAGCGAAGAATTCGCCGGCCTCGAAGATCCCGACAAGGTGATCGTGCGCTCCGACGGCACGGTCACCTACGTCGGCAAGGACATCGCCTACCAGCTTTGGAAATTCGGCCTGCTCGGCCGCGACTTCCGCTATCGCTTCTGGCAGCCGGATGCCACCGACGACCGGACGTCGACCGAGACCGGCATTTGGGTGACCACCACCGATTCGGCCGGCGCCCAGGACGACCATCCTGCTTTCGGCGCCGCCGCCAAGGTGGTCAACGTCATCGACGCGCGCCAGAGCTATCTACAGAAGATCGTCCGCGCCGGGCTCGAGGCGATGGGCCACAGCGACGAGGCGGCGCGCTCGGTGCATTTCGCCTACGAGATGGTGTCGCTGTCGCGCAAGACCGCCGTCCAGCTCGGCTTTCTCGACGAGAAAGCCGAGGGCGACGGCAAGACCCTCGAGATGTCGGGTCGCAAGGGCATCGGCGTCAAGGCCGACGATCTGCTCGATCAGCTCGAGGCCCACAGCCGGACACAGATCGCGCAGCGTGATCCCGAGGCCGACGACGCGGCGGTCGCCGCGCTGGCGCGCGACATCGCCACCGCCGCGCTGCGCTTTTTCATGGTCAAGGCCACCACCACCCGCGTGATCGCCTTCGATCTCGACGCCGCGCTGTCGTTCGAGGGCGAGACCGGTCCGTATCTGCAGTATTCGCTGGTGCGCGAGGCCAACATCCGGCGCAAGGCCGAGGCCGCCGGCGAGCGCGTGGCGATCGACGTCGACAGCCTGCTCGCCGTCGGCGACGCCGCGGCCGACGCCGACGGCCCGTGGCCCGACGACTTGTGGGATCTCGTGCTCTTCGCGGCGCAGAGCCCGGAGGTCGTCGCCAAGGCGGCCGACACGCTCGAGCTCTCGCTGATCGCCCGCCACGCCCTCGACCTCGCCCAGCGCTTCCACGGCTGCTACCACCATCATCGGATCCTCGGCGAAACCGACCAAGCCCGCCGCCAGGCGCGCCTGGCCGCCAACCGCATCTTCCGCGACGTGCTGAGCGCGCTCATGGACCTCATGGGCATGCCGATTCCGGAACGGATGTAGTCGCCTTCGCCCGGCATTCGGCGCGCGTCGCGTCGTATGATCGGGCGGCCATGCCGATCCTCTTCCATCATCCGGACGACGGCCGCGGTCCGTACCTGGTCGAGACCGCCCTGTCGCAGCGCGGCCTTGACGAAACCGTCGTTCGCCGCGTCGCGATCGACGATCCGGACGCGTGTGCGCGCAGTCTCGACACCCTGCCGCGGCTGCGGGTGGCCACGGTTTGCCTGGGGCCCAAGCTGCTCGAAGCCCCGTTCGTGCACGAGGTGCTGCTGCCGCGGCTGCGGGCCGGACGCCGCGACGGCCAGCTGCTGCTGCGCTGGATGCGGATCGGCCGCACGATCGTCGACAACCCTGGCTTCGAAGACATTCCGTCGCTGCTCGATCCGCTCGACGGCTGGGGCGAGGGCACCGCGCTGCTCGCGGCCGGCGCGCTCGATGCGCTGGTCAACGCGCTGCCGACGCCCTACGCCGTGCGCGCCGATCTCGGCCATCTTCCGCCGCCCACCGACCCCTTCGTCGGCCGCGCCCGCCTGCTTTCCCAGCTCGAGGCCGCCGGTGCCAACCCGCGGGTGCGGGTGATCGCGATCATCGGTCCGCCGGGCGTCGGCAAGAGCGCGGCGCTGCGTACCTGGCTCGGCCAGTCGCGCCGCCTCGGCAATGATCTGCCGGTGATCGCCGGGCGCTTCGACGGCCGCGTGATCACCAGCGCCGACGGCATGCTCGACGCCGTGCTGCGCGGCTACCCCAGCCCGGACGTCGATCCGGGGTCGGACGCCGTCGACCGCGGAATCCGGCTCGCGGCGCGCCTCGAGGCGCATCCGGCGCGGCTCGTGCTCGACGGCATCGACAACCTGCTGCACGCCGACCGCGCGCGCCGCGGCATTCTCACCGAGCCCGGCCTGCGCGCTCTCTTTCGGCTTCAGCTGGCGTCGCCGCCGGGGCCGGGGCAGCTGGTGGTCACCGCCCGCCGGCTGCCGACGATTCTGGCCGCCGCGCCCGCCGGCCAGGTCGCCGTCTTCGAGGTCGCGCCGCTGCCCAACGAAGACGCTCGTCTGTTGCTGCACGCGCGCGGCCTGACCCGACGCACCTCGGTCGACCTGATCGGCGACGGCCAGCCGCTGGCGCTGCAGCTGCGCGCCAGCCTGATGCTCGCCGCCGACGCCGGCCACACCGCGATGGTCGCCCAGAGCCGCCTCGACGCGCTGATCCACGCCTGGCAGCTGCGTCTCAACGCTGACGCGCGCCGGCTGTTCGATGTCCTCGCCCTGGTCGATCCGGCCGATCTACAGGACCTCGCCGTGCGCGCCGAGCTGTCGCCGGCGCAGCTGCGCTGGGCGTGCGACCGGCTGCAGTGGGCGCAGCTGGTCCAGCGCGACGACGGCGGCGCGCCGGTGCTGCACAGCAGCATCCGCCAGCGCGTCGTCGCGATCCAGGCCGCGGACGATCCCGGCGGTCTGACGGAGCGCCATTTCCGCCTCGCCACCCATCTGACCGCGGCGCCGGCCCTGCGCCGACCGCGCCGCCGCGCCGCCGCGGCAGCGGATCGGACCGACGACGCCGCTGCGCCGGCGCTCGACAGCCTGCTGCCGCTCTACCGCGCCGCGATTCACGCCGTGCGCGGCGGCGCGATCGAAGACGCGTTCTCCGCCATCTACCAAGCGCGCATCCAGGGCGGCGCGGGACGCGTCACGCTGCTGCGCCGCGGCGCGTTCGGCGCCGAGCTCGAGACGCTGACCGCGTTCTTCACCGCGCCGTGGACGACGCCGCATCCGGCGCTCGCACCGCCGGCCCGGGCCTGGCTGCTGACCAGCGTCGGCATGGTGCTGCGCGTGCTCGGCCGGATCGACGAGGCGCGCGCACCGCTCGCCCGCGCGCTGGCCCATCTGTGCCCGTCCGCGCTGCGCGCCGACGTGCGCTGGCCCGACGGGATCGACCCGGCGGCGATCGCGGCCGGCGCCGAGGATCGCGCGGCCGACGTCGACGCCGCGGCGCGGGTCGCCTGCGCCCTGAGCGAGTTGACGCTGCTGTGCGGTCGTCCGGTCGAGGCCGAAGCCCTGGCCGCGTCGGCGGTGGCGCTCGCCGATCGCACCGGCGACGCGGCACAGGCGATCGCCTGCCGCAGCGCCCTCGCCGACGCCATGCATCACGCCGGTCGTCACAGCGACGCCGCCGCGCTGCTGCTCGCGTGCGAGCTCAGCCACGCCGCGCGCACGCCCGGCGCCGCCGTCCAGCTCGAAGGGCTCGACGCCCTGCGCCTGGCCGATCTGCTGCTCGATCGCTGGCTGCAGACGCCCCACGGCGACGCCCCCGCGCGCGCCCAGCTGCGCGCCGGCTGCGACGCGGTGATTCGGCGCACCGCCCAGGCCGTCGCCCGGCGCCAGCGGGCGGACGCGGCCAGCGACGCCGCGACCGGGCCATCGCTGCACGAGGGACTCGAGCGGCTGGCGCGCGGCCGCGCCCGGGCCGCCCTGGCGTGGCTCGACGGCGACGCATCGACCGCGCGCGACGCCGCGGCCGATCTCGATCGCGCGGTGACGGTGTTCGAACAGCGCGGCGCGGCCGAGTTCATCGCCCGGGCGCGCATCGCGCGCGCCGCGTTCCGGCGCATCGACGCACCGGTGGCGGATCCGCACGCGCTGCACGCGGCCAACGACGCCGCGCTGCGCGATCTGATCGACGCCCTGGATCTCGCCAACCGCGGCGGCATGGCGCTGCTGACGTGCGACGCCCAGCTCGAGCAGGCGCGGGTCGAGCTCTCGCGCCCCGCCTACCGCGTGGGCACCGTGCGGCGCGCGGTCGCCGCTGCGCGTCCGACGATCGTCGAGCACGGCTACCGTCGGCGCGTGGCCGAGCTCGCCACGCTCGACGCCTGGCTCGACGATGGCAGCCCGTAGCCTCCGCCGCGCGCCGCCACACCGCGCGCTCGACGCGATACAATCGCATCTCGGCGTTTGCAATCCACCGCGGTTGCGGTATATTCAGCGGTCCAAAGCGCCTGCCAGGCGCCTGCGCATACCTGCGCTGTTCGATCCGTATTCCCCATCGGGGTCGGCGCGCAACCGTTGATCGTCGATCTCGCGTTCGATCCACAGCACAGCAAACCATGGCGCAGTCTCCATCATCCGAGGACATCATCGGCCCGCCGCCGACGATTGTCCTGCCGTCCCCCAGCGACGACGATCGCTGGATGATGGTGGCCTTGGACGCGGCCGACCACGCCGCGCGTCAAGGCGACGTGCCGGTCGGCGCGGTGGTCGTCCACGACGGACGCATCATCGGTCGCAGCGGCAACCGGCGCGAGCAGGATCAAGACCCGACCGGTCATGCCGAGCTCGTCGCCCTGCGGCAGGCGGCCCGCCATCTCGGCCATTGGCGGCTCGTCGGCTGCGCGCTCTACGTGACCCTCGAGCCGTGCGCGATGTGCGCCGGCGCGCTGGTCAACAGCCGCGTCGATCTGCTCGTCTACGGGGCGTCAGATCCCAAGGGCGGCTTCTGCGGCTCTCTCGGCAATCTCGTCCGGGATCCGCGGCTGAATCACCGCCTCGACGTCCGCAGCGGCGTCTTGGCCGAAGCGAGCCGCACGCGGCTCAAGGCGTTTTTCGCCGAACGGCGTCGCCAAACGCGGCGCCCACGCTCTTTGTAACGCCCGCTTGTCCGGAGAGATGACCGAGTGGCTGAAGGTGCACGCCTGGAAAGCGTGTGTAGGGGCAACCCCCCTACCGAGGGTTCGAATCCCTCTCTCTCCGCCATTTCGCGCGCGCCTGCTCGGCGCCCGCTCCCGGCGCAGGGCGTAATCGAATTGCAACAGGTTTTCTGCGGAGAGGTGCCGGAGTGGTCGAACGGGGCGGTCTCGAAAACCGTTGATCGTGCAAGCGATCCGTGGGTTCGAATCCCACCCTCTCCGCCAATTTTCCGTTTTGAAACCCTCCGTCCATCCATAACGCCCGAAGAGGTCGATCGCCGTGAAGCGCACCTTTCAACCCAACAATCGCCGCCGCAAGAAGACCCACGGTTTCCGCGCGCGCATGCGCACCCGCCAGGGTCGTGCCGTGATCAACCGTCGTCGCCGCAAGGGGCGTCAGCGGCTCGCGCCTTGAGCGCCATCGCGGTCAGCCCGGACGCCGACGAGCGCTTCCCGCGCGCGTCGCGCCTGACCCGCCGCGTCGACTACGTTCGCTGCTACCGCCGCGGACGCCGTCGCCACGGCACCTGGCTGACCGTCCACGTGCATCCCAACGACGTCGGGCATGCACGTCTCGGCATCACCGCCAGCCGCAAGGTCGGCAAGGCGGTGATCCGGCAGCGGCTCAAACGCCGCATTCGCGAAATCTTTCGTCGCTGGCCGCAGCGCGCACAGCTCCCCGCCGCCGATCTGGTTGTGCATCTGCGACCCAAGATCGGCGATGTGCCGTTCGACGCCCTGCGCGTCGAGCTCGATCGGCTGTTCGCCGACGCCCTGCGTCCCCCGCCGCGACGGCGCAATCGTCGTCGCACCCAGGCTGGCGCGGCCCGTCGATGATTCACCCGACGCCGACGTGCCGATCATGAATCGCTTCGCCATCCGCCTCTTGCGCCTCTACAAGCGCCACATGTCGCCGCTGCTCCCGCCGTCCTGTCGCTACACGCCCACCTGCTCGGAATATGCCGTGCTGAGCGTCAAACGCCATGGCTGGCTGCGCGGCGGTGTGCGCGCGGCGGCGCGCCTCTTGCGCTGCCATCCGTTCGCGGCTGGCGGCGTCGACGTGCCCTGAGCATCGACCGCGCGCTGACGAAGGCCGTCGCCGCCACTTACGAGGAACAACCCGGACGTGGACAATCGCCGCCTCCTGCTCGCCGCCTTCCTGTCGCTGATCGTGGTCGCCGCGTGGGGCCACATGCAGAGTCGTCTGATGCCGGCCGTTCAGCCGGCCGACGACCCCGCCGGCGTCGTGCACACGCTCGACGATCCCACCGTCGCCGACGCGGACGGCGGATCTGTCGCCGTGCTCGCCGGCGACGATGCCGCCGCATCCGATCCGACGGCATCCGATCCGACGGCGTCTGATCCGGCCGCGCTCGATTCTGCGGCGGCCGACGCCGTCGCGTCGCTCGACCAGACCGCGATCGAAGCCGCCCTGAGCGAGATCGTCACGCTGGTCAACGACCAGCTCGAGATCGAGCTCGACAACCGCGGCGCGGTGCTGCGCGCGATGCGCGTCCGCGCGTCGACCGGCGCCGACGGCGAGGTGCTCGATCTGGTGCGTCGTCGCGGTTCCGACGACTTCCTGCCGCTCGCCCTCGCCACCGCCAACGGCCGCGCGCATCCGCTCAACGACGTCCTGTGGACGGTCGAGGCCTCGACCGCCGGCGACGAAGCGCGCTTTCGCCATCGCAGCGCCGCCGGCGACGCCGAGAAGACCGTGCGCCTGCAGGAGGACGGCCTGATCGCGATCGAGATCCGCATGCTCGACGCGAACACGCCCGACTGGTCGGTGCTGCTCGGCCCCGACGTGCGCAATCCCGATCCCGACGCGCTCGACAACCAGTTCATCCAGCGCCAGGTCGCCTACCGCCTGAGCGACGGTGAGCAGGACGATTTCAATCCCAAGAAGCTGCGCCGCGACGAGGTCATTCCCGGCTTCGATCTGCGCTGGGTGACCTTCGAAGACAACTACTTCGTCACCGCGTTCGTGCCGATCCTGGGTGTGCGCGAGGTGGTCGTGCGGCCGCTTCTGCAGCGGGTCGAGGTGCCCGAGACCGGCATGCGCTTCATGCCCGCCGGCGCCGAGCTCGGTCCGGGCGCCGACGATGTCGAGCTCGAACCCAGCAAGGTCCAGATGCTGCTGCTGCGCAACGACGGACCGACCCTCGAGCTCAAGGCGTACGCCGGCGCCAAGTACTACAGCCAGCTCGCCAAGCTTCCCTACGACCTGCGCGAAACCGTCCGCTGGGGCTTCTTCGGCTTCCTGGCGCGGCCGCTCTACTACGGCCTCGAGTGGGTCCAC
>JBCCOR010000032.1:0-15316 GCA_039025295.1 Acidobacteriota bacterium | reverse complement strand
GCTCGAGCGCGTCCAAACGCGCCTGACGCAGCACCACGTCGCGCACCAGATCGACGTCGGAAAGCTGCTCGCGATAGAGCGCCGAGAGCACGCGCACGAGCGCCGTCGCGGTGTCCTGCGGCCGATAGCCGGCGTCCCAGGCGGCTTCGAACGCGCGGTACGCGTCGTCGAACGCCTCGAGCGCCAGATGGCCGAAGCCGAGCGCAAAATAGCCCGCGCCGACGTCGAGATCCGGATGCGCGGCCATGTCGTCGCGGATGCGCTCCATGCGCGCACGCAGGCGCGCGCGATCGGAGCGGATGTCGTGGAGCGGCGCCATGTGGCTGAAGCGGACCTCGGCCGCCATCGTCTCGACGTCCTCGACGAACGCGCGCACCAGCGTCGCCTGGCGCTGCGCGCGCTGATCGCTCACGACGTTCCACGCGATCGCCATCACGATCGTCACCAGCAGCGCGGCGAGCGCGGCCGCCAGCGGACGATGCCGCCGCACCCACTTCGCCAGGCGCACGCGCGGTCCGGCCGGACGCGCCTCGATCGTCTCGCCGTCGAGATAGCGGCGCAGGTCCTCGGCGAAGGCCGCGGCCGAGGCGTAGCGGCGCGCCGGCTCCTTCTCGAGGCATTTGAAGACGATGTGCTCGACCTCGCGCGGCACGCCCGCCGCGCGCAGCGACGGCGGATCGCGCTCCAGCGCGTCGAGCAGAAAGGTTGGACCGAGTCCGCGGAAGGGCGGATGCCCGGCGAGCAGATGGTAGAGCGTGGCGCCCAGGCTGTAGACGTCGGTGCGGGCGCCGAGCGCGTCGAGCGCGCCGCGCAGCTGCTCGGGCGCCATGTAGGCCGGCGTACCGAGGACGGCGCCCTCCTCGGTCATCGTCTCACCGAAGTGCGCGCCGAGCGTGTCGCCGACCGAACGCGCGAGGCCGAAGTCGAGCACGAACGGCCGCGGCGGCTCGCCCTCGGGCAGCTCGACCAACACGTTGTTGGGCTTGAGATCGCGGTGGATCAGGCCGGCGCGATGCGCCTCGTGGACGGCCTCGGCGATCTGGCGCATGAGCCGCAGCTTGGCGTCGAGCGGCAGCGATTCGGCGGCTTCGTCGAGCGGCGCACCGTCGAAGCGCTGCATGACGATGAACGGCACGCCGTCCTGCTCGCCGACCTCGTAGACCGGACAGATCGACGGATGCGACAGGCTGGCCTGGGCCAACGCCTCGCGACGGAAGCGTTCGAGCATCTGCGGATCGCCCCGACGCACGAGCTTGATCGCGACGTGGCGCGACAGCCGCGGATCCCACGCCTCGAACACCTGCCCCATGCCGCCCCGCCCGAGCTGCCGTTCGATGCGAAAGCGCCCCAGCCGACGCGGCATGTCACCATCGCCACCGTCGAGCATCGCGCGCAGGCCAACATCCGAAGGCGTCGCGTGACCGTCGTCGCTCAGGGTCGAATCGTCGTCGTGGCGCATGCTGTGGCCACTTTAACCCGATCAACGCTTCTGCAGCATCCGCGCCTCCGCCACCGACAGCGTCCGCCACGGACGCGGCACGAGGCCCGGGACGGCGCGGCGGTAGCGGCGGTAGCGGTCGCCGTGGCGGGCGATCAGGCGCTGCTCTTCAATGCGCGAGCCGATCGCGAGATAGAGCGTCGTCGCAACCGCGGCGGTCAGGAACGCGGCGTCCATGGCGCGCGTCCACACCATCACCAGCGCGAAGAAATACCAGGGATGGCGCACGAAGCGGTGGAACACCGAGATGCGCAGCGCGGCGACGTCCTCGTCCATCGTCGATGATGACGCCCGACGCAGGCCCGCGAACGCACCCAGGTCGTAGACGAAGAACGTCGCGACGAAGCCGACGAGCGCGGCCAGCGCCAGGACGTCCGCCGCGATGCCGAGCGCGCCCGTCCACGCCCAGAGCGGCGCACCACCGTGCAGCAGGGTGAGCGCGACGGGCGGAACGAGCAGCACCACCGCGCTGACGTTGTAGAGGAGTCGATAGCGGCGAAACAGCCGCGGCCAGCGCGACGCGACCCTGCGCTTGACGACGTCGGTCGCCAGCGCGGAGTGCAGCGCGTAGTAGAGCGCCCACGCCAGCGCGATCGCCACCAGCGCGCCCGGCGACGCCGCGCGACCGTCCATGGCCGCGGGTCAGGGCGTCTCGGCGGCGTCGGCGGCCTGCGTGAGCAGCGCGTCTACGACCGGCGCGAGCCGGGTCAGGCCGCCCGCCTCACCGATCGCCATCGCCTCGTCGACCGCGGCGCCGTCGAGATGGTAGGCCTTGAGGGCGAGGAGCGCGCCGATGCGGTTGCCGCTGCCGCAGTGCAGCAGAATCGGATGCCGGGCCGGATCGTCGAGCAGCTGCGTCAGCGCGTTGACGCTGTCGAGATGCAGATCGTCCGCGCCCGCGATCGGCAGCGCGATGTACGTCATGCCCAGCGCCTCGACCGCCGCCGGCTCGTCGAACGGCACGCGGTCGGCCTCCGGCGGGGTGCGCAGATTGATCACCGTGCGAAAGCCCAGCGACGCCGCCCGCGCCAGCATCGCCTCGGTCGGCTGGCCGCCGCTGACGACGCCCCGAAGCGGATTGCGCTCGTTGGGCAGGCCGAGCACGGCCGGCGGCGCGTCGGACGCCGCCGCGGCCTCGGCGGACGGCGGCGCGGGATCGGTCGGCGATGCCTCTGCGCCGCACGGAACGGTCGTGAGTCCAACGAGCAGGCAGAGCGCGACGAATATGCGGACCAACATGGTGGGATGCCTCGCGAACGGTGACGGACGACCAACGGATGCGCAGCGCGCACGGTCGACCAGGATCGGCCCAGCATAGCCGAGCGCGGCCGCGTCCGCGGACCGGGCGCTTGCTAGAGTGACGCCATGCGACTGCCGCGCCAGCTCTCCCCTCAGGCCAAGAAAGCCGCGCTGACCGCCGATGGCCGCCCGGTCGCGGTCGTCGTGACCGTGTCGCCGACGACGGATCGCGAACGCTTCCGCACCGACGTCGACGCCCTCGACGCCCGCGACGTCGACTGGCTCGGCGATCGCCAGGTGACGCTCGAGATCGACGACGAGCGGCTCGTCGACCTCGCCCAGCTGCTCGACGTCGTGCTGATCGAGCTGCCGGCGCGGTTGTCGCGCGCCCCCGAGCCGCCGCCCCGGTAGCGGCGACACGGCAATCGGCGCCGTGCGCGGCGACACGGCGATCGTCGCCGCGCGCGCGTCAGACGCCGCCGTCGACCAGATCAACCGCGCGCCGCACGTCGAGCCGGCCGTAGCCCCAGGCCGGATCGAAGACCGTCAGGCCGGTCGGCGACGGCGCCGCGGCGGCGATCAGGATCTTGCGGATCTGCTCGACCGTGAGCCGCGGATCGCGCTCGAGCATCAGCGCGATCGCGCCCGCCACGTGCGGCGCGGCCATGCTCGTGCCGTCCTTCGAGACGCGCATCGGCACGCGCTGCGACGCATCGCGCGGATCGGGCTGGCCGCCGTCTGCATTCGACGCCACGATGCCCGTGCCCGGCGCCGCGATCTCGGGCTTCGCGCGGCCGTCGCGGGTCGGACCGCGGCTGCTCGACGGGTTGATCACCTGGCTCTCGTTGTCGTAATTCGCCACCGCGATGCTGCGCCGCGCCGTCGCCGGCGTACCCAGCGTCACCGTCGGATCGAAGTCGTCGCCGCCGAAGAACGACTGATCGGCGTAGCGGTTGTCGACGACGCGCCCGTCGCGCAGCCGAACCCAGCGCCGCCGCGCGTCGCGCTCGATGAAGGCATCGAAGTCGCCGTCGCGCGCCTCGAGCGCCTCGATCTCGACCTGCCAGATCCCGCGCTCGACGAAGTCATCGACCGGACTCACCTCGATGTAGATGCGCGCATCGCCGTTGAGCACGGTGAAGCGCTCCGAGTCGATGAAGACCTCGTTGCCGTTCGGCAGTGCGAACGGCAACGCCGATTCGTCGGGCACGACCCAGTCGGTGGCGTGGCCCGAGGGCGCGAGCAGCCGCACGCGGAAGCGGTCGCGCGATCCGTACCAAATCTCCATCTCGTTGACCGAAAAGTCGCCCAGCTCGCCCTCGGGCAGAACCTCGCCCCACGGCAGCGGCAGACCACCGCCCACGCGCCACTGCAGCGTCCGCGTCTCGCCCGTGACCAGGCGTCCGCTCGCGTGGCCGCGCCAGATGTGCTCGTTGCCGGCCGCCGAGACGAACGCGCGCCCCGGGACGTCGAGCAGGCGATCGATGGCGCGCTCGACCGTGCTCTCGCCGTCGTGGCTGCCGCCGTTCTGGCCCAGGCTCATGTTGATCACGGCCGGCATGCCGAGCTGCGCGGCGCGTTCGAAGACGTAGGCGATGGCGCGCGCGACGCTGGCCGAGTCGGTGAAGGTCCCCACGCCCCCATCGAACCGCGGCGCGACGAAGATCAGGGTCGCCCCCGGGGCGACGCCGACGTACTGCCCCGCCGGAAACGCGTCGTCGGCCGAGCGGCCGTTGCCGGCGGCGATGCCGGCGACGTGCGTGCCGTGGCTCCCGGCCTCCCACCGGTGCCGGATCTGCCCGGGCGCGTCGGCGGCGAGCGCCGCGTCGATCGCGTCGCGGTCGTATTCAACGCCGAAGGTGTAGCCCTCCGGCGACGACTCGTCGCCCTGCGGCGTCAGGTTCTGATCCCACAGGAACGCCACGCGCGTCGTGCCGTCTTCGTTGCGGAAGTCGTCGAGGGTGACGTCCAGGCTGCTGTCGATGATGCCGACGACCACGCCCTCGCCGGTCGCGCCGGGCGTTCCGTCTTCGGGCGCGTGGACCGCGTCGGCGCGGACCTCGCCGAGCGAGGTGTCGAGAAACGGGAAGTAGCCGCGCGCCGCCTCGACGAAGCGCACCGCCTCCGCGTCGCGCAGCGCGTCGAGCCGCGCCAGCGGGATGTCGACCGCGTAGTAGCGGTCGGCGATGCACGACCAGTCGAGATCGGCGAGATCGTCGGGCACGTCGCCGTCGAGGGTCACCAGCACCCGGCGCGTGAGCAGCGCGGGCGACACCGCGTCCGCGGTCAGCGCCTCGGCCGCTGGCGCGTCGGCGGTCGTGGCCATGGTCAGGTCGCTGCGCAGGTCGTTCAGCAGGCGCGCGGGCTGATCGAAGGCGTGCATCTGCCGGCGCAGACGCGGATCCAGCTTGCGTTGATTCGACTCGGTCATGCTCGTTTCCTCCTCATGAATGGATCGTCGGTTGGGAACCTTGGATGGGGCGACGGCGGCGCGGCTGCAACCCACCTCGCCAGCCCACCTCGCTCTCGACAGACGGACAGCCGTCGCCGCATTCCCACGTCATCGGGCGCATGCCCTTCTTGTCATGACATCACGATTCGCGTCCGTGCGGCGTCCGAGGCAGCCTGGATCGCGAGGCGGCGCGGATTCCACGACGCGCAGGCGCGGCGGCGTCCTGTCGGGCGCGGCGCCTCCTCGGCACGGTTGACCTCACTCATTCATTTTGGAACAATTATGTTCCATACAGAACAACCAACACTCTGAGAGCATGGCCAAAGACACCCGAAGCACGATCCTCACAGCGGCGGCCGCCGTCCTCGTCAAGAACCCCGGGGCAACGCTCGCGGAGATCGGCAGCGAGGCCGGCGTGGGACGCACGACGCTCCATCGCTACTTCCCCAAGCGGGACGATCTGCTGCGCGCGCTCATCCTGGCGTCGCTGCGCGACATCGACGACGCGACGGCCGATCTCGCCGACGCCGACCAGGACGCTGCCGCGCGGCTCCTCACGGTGCTCGAGGTGCTCGTGCCGCTGGGCGATCGCTGCCATTTCCTCTGGCTCTCGCCCCGCGCCTACGAACATGAAGAGGCCGCCGCGCACTACCAGCGGCAGCTTCAACAGATGGAGGCGCTCGCCGACGATCTCAAGCGCGAAGGCTGGCTCGGTGACGACGTGCCCACGCGATGGTTCGTGGCGGCCATGGATTCGCTGATCTACACCGCGTGGTACGACGTCGAAAACGGATACCTGGCGAAGCGCGAGGCGCCTCGCCTCGTCCATCGCACCCTGCTCGGCCAGCTCGGACCGAAGCGCGCCGACGCCCGCACCCTGGCCACCCCATCCCCCGGAGTTCCACGATGAAGACCATCCTGTCGCGCCTCCTCCTGCTCTGCGCCGCCGTCTGGCTGAGCGCTGCGCCCGCCGCCGCCGAACCGACGACCGCGCCCGGCCCTGCCGTCGAGACGCCTGCCCCGGCCGCCGAGGCCATCCACACGGTCGACCTCATGGCCGTCCGGGCGATCGACACGACCGGCGCCGTCCATCGGCTCGGCCTGCGCGACGGCCTGTCGCCCGTGGCGCTGGTGCTGCTCGAAACCGAGTGCGTGATCTCGCGCCGGGCGATCCCGACCCTCAACGACCTCGCCCAGCGCGCCGAAGCGGCCGGCGTCCAGTTCTACGGCCTGGTGTCCAGCCCGTACGTCTCGCTCGCCGAGGCGCGCACCTTCATCGACGACTACGGCGTGCGCTTCCCGCTGCTCTTCGACGCCAACGGCGATCTGGCGCAGCGGCTTCAGCCCGACGTCACGCCCGAGGCGTTCGTGGTCGACACCGACAACCGCCTCGTCTACCGTGGCCGCATCGACGACACCTTCGCCGAGGTCGGCAAGGTCGTCGCGACGCCGCGCGAGCCCGATCTCCTGCGCGCGGTCGAGCGCGTCGCGCGCGGGCAGGCGCACGAACTGGTCACCACGCTCGCCGTGGGCTGCATCTACGAAGCGTGGGATGGCGATCTGCCGACGCCCACCTTCCACCGCAACGTCAGTCCGATCATCGCCAAGAACTGCGCGAGCTGCCATCAGTCGGGCTCGGTCGCGCCGTTCGTGCTCAGCTCCTATGCCTCGGTGAAGCGGCGGGCCAAGATGGTGCTGTGGTCGGTCGAGGACGGCTTCATGCCGCCCTGGCAGACCAAGCCCGGGCACGGCGTCTTCCGCAGCACCAACCGCGTGTCGCCGCGCGAGATCGAGATGCTGCGCAGCTGGGTCGCCGCGGGCGCGCCCGAGGGCGACGCCGCCGACCGCATCGTTCCGCGCGCCGCAGACGACGTCCAAGCGCCCGCGCTCGAACCCGATCTCCGCGCCGCGATGCCGGAGCCCTACGCCGTCGCGGCGAGCGGCGAAGACGTCTACCGCTACTTCGTCCTGCCCCGGTCGGCGCTGCTCGAGAACGACCAGGTCGTGCGCGGCATCGGCTTCCGGGCGGGCGCGCCGTCGGTGGTCCACCACGCCAACTTCTTCGTCGACTACAGCGGTCGCGCGCGCGCCGCCGACGAGGCCGATCCGGCCCCGGGCTTCAGCGTCTTCGGCACCGGCGGCTTCCTGAACTACTTCGACTCGGGCTTCCTCGGCGCCTGGGGACCCGACGGCGGCGGCGTGTGGATGCTGCCCGACGACACGGGCATTCCCGTGCCCGCGGGCGGCGATCTGGTGATCGAGATCCACTACCATCCGAGCGGCAAGGCGGCGGTCGACCAGAGCGAGCTGGCGCTCTACTTCGCCAAGGAACCGGTGTCGCGCCAGGTCGCCCTGGTCTTCCCCGGCACCCAGGACATCCGCATTCCAGCCGGCGACGCCGACTACGTGCGCCGCTTCTGGATGACGTTCCCCGTCGAGGCCGACATCTACAGCATCGCGCCGCACATGCACTTCATCGGCACGCGCGTGGAGGTCGATCTGCACCGTCCCGACGGCACGGTCGAACCGCTGCTCTATCTGGACGACTGGGATTTCCGCTGGCAGGGTTCCTACACGTTCCCGCAGCCCAAGCGCATTCCGGCCGGCGCGCGAATCGACGCCCGCTTCGTCTTCGACAACTCGGCCGACAATCCCGACAATCCGGCCCAGCCGCCCGAGGAGATGACCTGGGGCTGGGCGTCGACGCAGGAGATGGCCGAGCTCTACATCCTCGCCTCACCGGTCGACGCCGACGACATGCCGAAGCTGCAGACGGCCGGCCTGATGGCGTGGTTCCGGGACGCCGACCCCGACACGGCCGAACCGCTGCCGGGCCTCGACGCCGCGGACGACGTCCGCGCGCTGATCGAGCAGCACGGCATCTGGTCGTCGCTGGGCCAGCGCGCGCTGAACCAGGTCGGCGGCACGCCGGTGTTCGCCGATCTGGTCGCCGCGCACCGCAGCGCGGTCGAGGCCGCGGAAACGCCGTCGGCGCAGCAGCTGAGCGATCTCGGCAACCTGCTCCTGCTCGAGAGCGGCTATGCGTCCGCCATGGAGCGGCGCGCCGCCGCGCGGCTGGGCATGGAAGCCTACAACCTGCTCGAGCGGGTCCTCGGGCAGGCACCTGCGCATCCCGAAGCGCTCTACGGCATGGCGGTGTCGCTGCGCTACACGCCGGCGCGCATGAACCTGCACGGCGAAGCGATGCGGCTCTTCGAAACCGTCGCCGCGCTCGACGGCGCCGACGAGACCCTGCGCGACCGCGCGCGCCGCGATCTGCGCGCGATGCGGGAAGCCGCGGCCGAGCGCGACGAAGGCTGAGTCAGCGGCCGCATCGAGGACGATGGCGGTCCATGCCCTGTCGAGATGATGCGTCGGGCCTTGTGAACCACGTCGCAGGCCCGATGACCGACGACAGACGGCCGCCGCGCATCAGGTCGCCAGCGGTCCCTGCGCGCCTGAGCCCACGGTGCCGTCGTTCGGCATGTCGTCGCCGATCGGAAGGACCACCGGCAGATGGGGAACCACGTCCGGGCCGCCTGGGGGCTTCGCCGGCACGTCGCCGCCGATCGGAAGGATCACCGGCAGATGGGGAACCACGTCCGAGCCGCCTGGGGAGGTCACCAGCACGTCGCCGCCGATCGGAAGGACCACCGGCAGATGGGGAACCACGTCCGAACCGCCGCCGGGTTCACCAGGCGCGACGGACGCATCGCTGCCGCCGCCACCGGGAGGACCGAAGATCCGATCGTGGATGTCAGAAGGCTCGTCGTCGCGGGTAGGACCGTCGGTGCGGACGTCCTTGCCGGACACCCGGTTGCCTGGAAGCGTGAGCGCGCCAAGACCGTCGGTGTGGGTCACGCGATTCGATTCGCCGGGCAGGGTTACGGGCGCATCGAGCATCGTGCCGTCGGGCACATCGTGCTGCGGCGATCCGCCAGAGCGATCGCCTTCCGCTGGCGGCGCGCCGTCGCTGTGCAAGGGTTCAGTCAACGCGGAATGATCAGCCGGATCGACGCCCGCACCGCGGGCAGCAAACTCGGGGGAACTCATGATGTCGTCTCCTTTCCATCATGTGTCGAGACATGCATGTCGGCATGTCTGGCGGCGGCCAAACGATTGGCCATCCAGCGTCACGCAGAGCCCGCAACAAGACGGGATTGTTTGCTTGTCCTGACACCGCGCACCCCATGATTGTTGGGAAGCAGGCACGTGACGTCGACCCACCGGCAGCCGCAGCGCGCGATCCACAGAGCGCACACCGGTACCGATCGGCATGTGAGATGCCCTGATTGACGATGAAGGCATCGTACGGTAATAATGCCCGTCCGTCAATATCCACTAGCGAAACCAAAGCGCGGCAATAATTCCCTCCTCACGCTCAGATCCGAGAGAGAACGCCCACCACCACGGGCGCACACAGCCAAACGGCCGCCCCGAGAGGCGGCCGTTCCCGCGCCCGCAGGGGCGCACGTGTCCCGCGGGACGCGGTCGATCAGGCGACGATCAGTTGTCGCCCCACGACGTGTCGAAGGTGTACGACAGGCGCGCGTAGCCGAAGGCGCCGTTGAAGCCGAACGGCGTGAACTGGCTGTAGCGGTTGCCGACGCCCGAGCGCGCGCCCGGGTTCTCGCTCGGGAACGTGTCGGTGACGTTCTGACCACCGAGGGTGATCGTCAGGTTCTCGCGCAGCGTGTAGGCGACCTCGAGATCGAGCAGGTACTCGCCGTCGTAGACCAGGCCGTCCTCCGAGTCGAACCAGTCGTCGTAGTACGACAGACGGCCGAGCAGGCGGAAGCCGTTCTCGAACTTGTGGCGGGCGGTGAGCGACCAGCGGTTCTCCGGCAGCGACTCCTGCAGCTCGCGGATGCGCGTGGCGTCGAGCGTGTCGGGGTTGAACTTCGTCACCTCGGTCTCGGTGATGTTGAAGAGCAGGCTGAAGTCGGTGTTGCCACCGAGCGCCGGCGGCACCCAGGTCGCGACCACGTCGACGCCCTCGGTCTTCGTGTCGAAGTCGTTGGCGAAGAAGCGGAAGTTCTGCAGGTTGGCCGCGCTCGTGATGCCCTCGGCGATCAGCGCATCGACCTCATCCTGGGTCAGCGAGAAGTTCTGGGTCACCGCCAGACGATCGTCGACCTCGATGCGGAAGTAGTCGATCGTGAGCGTGAACGGACCGTTCTGGATCACCGTGCCGAGCGCGAAGTTGGTCGACTCCTCGGCGGTCAGCGGCTCACCGCCGCGCAGCTGCGCCACCCGCGACGACGACGGGATCGTGCCGTTGTTGACCAGCTCCATCGCCTGCAGATCGAATTCGGTCGAGACGTTGAACGCGTTCGACTGGCCCGGCGTCGGCGCGCGGAAGCCGGTGCTCACGCTGCCGCGCAGCTGGAAGTGCTCGTTGAACTTGTAGCGGCCCGCGATCTTGCCGTTGGTGGTCGTGCCGAAGTCCTCGAAGTCCTCGAAGCGCACGGCCAGGCCGAGCGTCCAGCGGTCGTCGGCGCTCGACTTCTCGAGATCGCCGTAGAGCGCCCAGTTGCTGCGGCTCCAATCGCCCGCGGCGAGCGGACCGAAGCCCGGGAAGCCGTTCGAGGCGGCGCTGAAGCCCTGCGCGGCGAGCGGACCGATCTCGAACGACTCGACCTGGCCGAGGCCGATCTCGAAGGTCTCTTCGCGCCACTCGAGGCCGCCGGCGAGGTTCGTGGTGGCATTGAGCGCGTAGGAGAGATCGAGGTTGAGGTTGACCTCTTCCTGCTTGTAGAGGCCGGGATCAAACGACGTCGGCGTGTCCGGACCGAGCGAGGCGTTGACCGTGTTGAAGATGAAGAAATCGACCTCGTTCGAACCGAAGCTCGCCGAGACGTCCCACGCCAGGCCGTTGTCGAACGCGCCGCGCAGACCGGTGACGAACGAGAGATCCTCGGTGTCACCGCCGAAGCTCGGGGTGAAGCCGCCCGGGAAGAGCTCCTGGAAGGAGAAGCAGTTCGGGTTGCCGAACACCTCGCCCAGCGCCGTCGGATCGGGCACGTTGTTGTTGATCGAAACGGTCGGGCAGTTGGCCGAGCCGTCGAGCACGCCGTCCTGCGCGTCGAGCAGATCGCCGACCAGGAGGGTCTCACCGCCGTCGGCGCTGAACACCGCGCTGCGGGTGTTGGGGTTGCGGAAGAAGAAGCCGCCGGTGACGGTCTTGCTGGCGTAGTTGGCGTGGCCGTAGAACTGCTGGCCACTGTCGAAGAACGTGCCGTAGTTGACGAAGAACTTGAGATCGTCTTCGGTCTCCGGCGAGCCCCAGACCTGTGCCGGATCGGCCACCGCAGTGTTGCCCGCGGCGATCAGGCCGGCGGCGTCGTCGCGCTGGACGCTGCGGTCGGTCGGATCGTTCGAGCCGTATTCGAGGCTGAAGTTGGCGAAGCCAGTCTCGCCGAGCGGCACGCCGAGGTTGGCGGCGACCGAGAACAGATCGCCGTCGCCGGCCGTGAAGCCGCCGGTGCGCAGCTCGACGCTGCCGCCCGAGGAACTGTCTTTGAGCAGGAAGTTCATCACGCCCGCGATGGCGTCGGAGCCGTACTGGGCCGAAGCGCCGTCGCGCAGCACCTCGACCTGGCGCAGGGCGATCGACGGAATCACCGAAATGTCCGGACCCTGGGCACCGTCGGCAACGCCGTTGCCGAGCCAGTAGATGACCGCGGCGCGATGACGGCGCTTGCCGTTGATCAGCACCAGCGTGTGATCGGGCGCCAGGTTGCGGAGATTGGCCGGACGCACGACCGTGGCGGCGTCGCTGATCGGCTGGGTGTTGACGTTGTACGACGGCGCGAGCGTGCGCAGCAGATTGCTGACGTCGGTGTCGCCCTGGTTGGCGAAGTCTTCGGCCGAGATGACGTCGATCGGAACGATCGATTCGACCACCGAGCGCGGCTGGGCGCGGGTGCCGGTGACGACGATCTCGTCCGCGAACGGCACCTCTTCGGCTTCTTCCGCCTCCGCGTCCTCCGCTGCGTCCTCCGCGTCCGCGGCGGCCCCGTCTTCTTCCTGTGCCGCCGTCGCCGACTCCTGGGCGAAGGTCCACAGCGGCGTCGCAGCGACGACCAAGGCCAGCGCCAGCGTCACAATCCACAGCGGTGTTGTCGTACGTCTTCCACTCATTCCAATCTCCTCTCGGGGCGGTCTGCCCCTGCCTTGGTTGCTGGTTGCGCGAATCGCTTCGACAGCAACGTCGGCACCGAGCAGACCGCTCAGCAGCGCACGGACGCGACCAAGCAGCCGCTTTTCCGCAGGAATGCAGAGCGCAGATCAACGCAGACACGCCTTGCGCGCGACGGCAGTCGCGGGCCAGGAAAGAAGAAGAATGCAGGCTTCCGCGCCAACAAAAAACCGGCGCGGCACTCGCTAAACAATTTGTAAAAATCTTAACACAGCTGCCCAGCGGTCGACGACATGTCAATGACACACCCGCGCTGTGCGACAATCGCGCCCAAGCAACCGCCGCATCGTTCCCATCTCGAGAGGATTGCATCCATGTGCCTGAAGCCCCATCGCCTTTGCCCCCTGCTCATCGTGCTCATCCTTCTTGCGGCGATGCCGACCTTCGCCGGCGTGGTCTACGAGATCGAGGTCACCGACCATCAGCACGAAACGCCGAAAACCGAAAGCATCCAGGCGGCCGTCGAAGGCCGTCATCTCAAGATGGGCATCGCCTCCGGCGGCCAGGGCAAGCAGGGCGACATGATCTTTCGCGGCGACCGCCGTGAAATGTACGTGGTCGATCACGACGAACGCAGCTACATCCGCATGGACGAGAAGGCCATCGAGGAGCTCAGCGGCCAGGTCAGCGCCGCGCTCGGCCAGATGAAGGCGGTGCTCGACAGCGTGCCCGCGGATCAGCGCGCCAAGATCGAAGAGATGATGAAGCAGAACATGCCGAACGCCGCCCAGCCGGGGGCGCAGCGGCCGCAGGCGACGCTCAAGAAGACCGGTGAGAAGGCCACGAAGAGCGGCTATCCCTGCGTGAAGTACGAAGTGCTGCAGGACGGTCGCAAGATGCGCGAGCTCTGGGTCACCGACTGGTCGAACGTCGAGGGTGGTCGCGACGTGGCGGACGCCTTCGAAGACATGGCCGATTTCTTCAGCACCCTCATGGACGCCCTGCCGCAGATGGGCCAGGGTGGCCCCACGGTGGGCGACGGCGTGTTCGAGCATATGAAGGAGATCGGCGGCTTCCCGGTGGTCACCCGCGAATTCGGCGACGACGGCAGCCTCGAGGGCGAGACCACGCTGCGCTCGTCTGCGCGCCGAACCCTCGATCCCAGTGACTTCGAGCCGCCCGCCGGCTACAAACGGCGCAGCATGGGCCCGATATGAGGCGGCCCGCCAGCGCGGCGCCGCGCACCGTCGTGATCACGCGCCGGTAGCGTCGGCGTCGAGGCGATCCCGCAGGGCTTCGATCAGCCATCGGCGCGCCGGGCCGACCGCGTCGCCGGTGCGCCAAATCGCGAACAGCGGAACGCGCAGCGCGTCGTCGGAGCGCGCCTCGATGCGCACGCGCAGCAGCCGCCCCGCCGCCAGATCCGCCGATGCGAGCGCCGTGGGCACCGTCCCCCAGCCCAGTCCGCGCACGATCATGCGGTGGCGCAAGCCGAGATCGGCCACCTCCCAGGTGTCGTGCACCAGGGTGTGGTCGTAGCGCGGCAGCACGCGGCTGGTCGGCACCAGCTGGCGATGATCGGCCAGATCGGCGTCGGTGGCCGCGCGGCCGAGGCGCGCCAGCGGATGGTCGGGCGCCGCCACGGCCACCACGCCCGCGCTGCCGATCGCCCGGCGGTCGAAGACGTCCTCGCCGTACGGCGCGAGGCTTTGCGCGCCCGCAAAGCCCAGCTCCGCGATGCCGCGCATCAGCAGATCGGGCACGCCGCCGACCTCCTCGCGAAAGATCCGCAGCGACAGGCGCGGGAACGCGTCGCGAACCGTGGCGAGCACGTCCAGCCACGCCGTCTCGGGCACGATCACCCCGCAGGCCACGGCCATCTCCCCTTCGAGTCCCGACGCCAGGCCGCGCGCCGTCGCACGCAGCCGATCCGCGCGCACCAGCAGCGTCCGCGCCTCCGCCAGGATCGTCGATCCCGCCTCGGTGAACGTGGGCTTCTTGGTCGAGCGATCGAAGAGCCGCAGATCGAGCTGCGCCTCGAGCGTCCGGATCCCGTGACTGACGGCGGACTGCGCGCGTCGGAGCCGCTTCGCCGCGGCGGTGAAGCTGCCCTCGTCGGCGATGGCGACCAGCATGCGCAGCTGATCGAGCGTGACGGCATCAAGCATGGTGGAAGCCTCCTGGCTGATCGATCAAATATTCTGATCATAGCGAGCAAAATTTTCCCAGTCCCATTCGATCACCCGATGATCCAGGGTAGTTCCACGGTCACCGTTCATCCCACCCACCGACCTGGAGCCCTGATCATGACCACCCCGCAGCATCCCGATCTCTCTCGCCGCCAAGCCCTCACCGGCCTCGGCCTCGCCGGCCTGGGCGTCGCCGCGTCGGCGCTGCCGGCCGCCGACGCCGGCGCCGACGCGCAGCCGCGATCGCTGACCGGCAAGGTCGCCATCGTCACCGGCGCGCGCGCCAACATGGGCCGGGCGTTCGCCGTCGCCCTCGGCGGCCTGGGCGCCGACGTCGTCGTGCACTACCACCGCGCCGCAACGCGCGCCGAGGCCGAGGAAACCGCCGCCATGGCGCGCGCGCGCGGCGCGCAGGCCGCGCTCGTCCAGGGCGATCTCGGCGATCTCGCCGTCGTGCAGCGGATGTACGACACGGCCGAGCAGCGCTTCGGCGGCGTCGACATCGTCGTCAACAACGCGGGCGCGATCATCAAGAAGCCGCTCGCCACCCTCACCGACGCCGAATTCGAACGGCTGCACGCGGTCAACGGCCGCGGCCTGTTCTTCTCGCTGCGCGAAGCGGCCCGCCGCGTCCGGCCCGGCGGCCGGATCATCAACAACGGCACCTCGCTTTTGGCCGGCGCGGCGCCGGGCTACGCGGCCTACGCTGGCACCAAGGCGCCGGTCGAGGAATACACGCGCATGCTGGCGAAGGAGCTCGGCGAGAAGCGCATCACGGTCAACACGATCGCGCCGGG